>JAKAZN010000357.1 GCA_021815835.1 Pseudomonadota bacterium | reverse complement strand
TCCATCGCGGCGCCGATTACGACGGGCTGACGACGCTCAGCCTGGATATCGACACCGCCAAGGCAGGCGGCTGGGCGGGCGGGCGGCTCCACGCCAGCGCGCTGCAGATCCACGGCCGCAGCCTGAGCGCGGACAATCTCGCCACCTTGCAGACCGCGAGCGGTATCGAGGCGTCCGATACGACGCGGCTGTGGGAGCTGTGGTACCAGCAGGCGATTCCGGGCGGGGCGGTCGATCTGCGCATCGGCCAGCAGAGCATCGACAACGAGTTCATCACCAGCCGCGGATCGGGCCTGTTCATCAACACGATGATGGGCTGGCCGATGCTCCCCTCGGCCGATCTCTACGCGGGCGGTCCGGCCTATCCGCTGTCCTCGCTCGGCGCGCGGTTGCGGGCGCGGCCGGTGCCCGGGCTGACCGTGCTGGCCGGCGTGTTCGACGACAATCCGCCGGGCGGGCGCTTCGCCGCGGACGGGCAGTTGCGTGGGCGGGAGGCGGATGGGCTCGCCTTCTCGCTCAACACCGGCGCGTTGTGGATCATGGAGCTGCAATTCCGCCTGCGGCCGGGGAATGGCCTGTCGGGGACCTACAAACTGGGGTTCTGGTACGATTCCGGATCGTTTCCCGATCAGCGCGTGGACAATACGGGGCGCTCGCTGGCCGATCCGGCCTCGACCGGGCAGGCGCTGATGCATCGCGGCAATGGCAGCGTCTATGCGGTGGCGGATCAGACCGTGTGGCGGCCCGCTCCGCGCGGGGCGCGCGCGATCGATCTGTTCGCGCGGGTGATGGCGGCGCCGGCCGATCGCAACCTGATTTCGTTCAGCGCCAATGCCGGCGTCACCCTGAGCGCGCCGTTTCCCGGGCGTGATGATGACACGCTGGGCTTCGGCCTCGGGATCGCGCGGGTCAGCCCGGCGGCGGCGGCGCTGGATCGCGATACGGCGGCGTTCTCGGGCGGCTTCACCCCGGTGCGCGGGACGGAGATTTTCCTGGAACTGACCTACCAGGCGCAGATCACGCCCTGGTGGCAGGTGCAACCGGATTTCCAGTACGTGTTCCATCCCGGCGGCGGGATCGCCGATCCGGCCGCGCCCGGGCGCGTGGTGGGCGACGAGGCGGTGTTCGGGGTGCGGACGGTGGTGACGTTCTGAGGCGCGTCGGTCAGCCCATGAGATCCCGCAACAGCGGCATCGCCTCGGCCGCGAACCAGGCGATCTGCCGGGCGCGATCCTCGTACGGTCCGACCAGGTCCAGCACCACATGCCGCACGCCGGCGGCATGGAAATCGCGAATCCGCGCCGCCACATCCTCCGCCCGCCCGAGCGCGCAATAGCGCTGCGCGGCCCGCCGGAAATCCATCCCGTAGCGCACCGACAACGTCGCCGTCGCCGCCTCCAGCGCCTGTTCGTAGGTCGCATCGAGCCGGGTGAACAACAGATGCCCGGTGCCGAACGGTCGCCGGTCCGCGGGGTCGCGCGCCGCGGCGATCGTGTCCAGCGCGGCGCGAAACATCTCCGGCGTGACCACATAGGCGATATAGCCGTCGCCCAGCCGCGCCGCGCGGCGCAGCGCCGCCTCCGACCGCCCGCCGAACCACACCGGCGGGCCACCCGCCTGGCGCGGCGGCGGGGCCATCGGCACATCCGTGAACGGGCCGTAGAACCGTCCCGCGTGCGATACCGGCGCGCCGGACCACAGCTTGCGCAACAGCCCGACGCCCTCCGACATCCGCGCGCCGCGCTCGGTCAGGGGCACGCCGCAGGCCTCGTATTCCTTCGGAAATTCGCCGCCCACGCCAACGCCGAAGATCAGCCGCCCCTCGGTCAGATGGTCGAGGCTCGCCACCTGTTTCGCCACCGGCACGGGATGGCGCAGCGGCAGCAGATAGACCCCGGTGCCCAGCAGCAGCCGCCGGCTCACCACCGCGCATTGCGCGAGCTGCAGCAACGGATCGAGAATCCCCACCGGAAACGAGATGTGATCGCCGACCCAAAGCGAATCGTAGCCGCCCCGATCCACCAGCTCCGTCAGCGCCACGAGCTCGTCGATCGCCGGCAACCAGGGACCGGTCGCCGGCTCGGTGCGGCGATGCACCGTCTGGATGCCGATGCGCAGCCGCTCATCCAGGACCAGGGTCATGGCGCCGGCCAGGCCGTGTCGAAGCCCGCGAAACGGTGCGGAATACGATGGATCTCGGCCAGCAATTCGCGTGCGAGGCCGACCGGCGTGCCCGGCGGAAGCTTCAGATCGAAACTGTCGGCCGCGCCGCCATAGCGCGCCGCGATCGCCGCGGGCAAATCCGCGAAGGGGGCCGCGACGGCGAACAGGCGGACGGTGTCATCGTCGATCGCGCCCGGCAGTTCCGCCCAGCGTCCGGCCACCGACAGATGATGCAGCCGGTCGCACAGCTCCTCCCGCCCATGCAGCGCCAGAATCGGGCGATAGGTGCGCGTCGAGGCATAGAAACCGATCCGCGCCCGCACCGGTTCCAGCGCACGCGCGACCGCGGCTTCATCGGGGCCGGTGACGACAAACCCGCCGCCATGGATATCGAAATGTTCCCGCTTGCGCCCGGCGCGGCGCATCCCCTCGTCGAGCGCGGGCAGGCAGATCTCCTCCAGATACCGCCGCGAGCACAGCGGATGCAGCCGCACGCCGTCGGCGCAGCGCCCGGCCATGCGCAGCATCGCCTCCCCCACCGCCGCCACGGTGACGGGCACCATCGCCAGTCCGGTCGGTGCGGGGGAGAAATCGGGCGTCATCAACGTCAGCGTATAATGGGCGCTGTGGTAGTCCAGCTTCCCGCGCGTCTCCCATGTCCGCCAGATCGCGCGCAGCGCGCCGATGTAATCGGCAAGCCGCGGCGCCGGCGCGGTCCAGGGGATGGCGAAGCGGCGTTCGTTATGCCCCTTCACCTGGCTGCCGAGGCCCAGCACGAAGCGGCCGGCGGAATTGGCCGCGAGATCCCAGGCCTGATGCGCCAGCACGGTGGGGCTGCGCGGGAACGCGACCGCGATGGAGGGCGTGAGCTCGATCCGGGTCGTTGCCAATGCCGCGAAGGCGAGCGGGGCGAACACGTCGTGGCCAAGCTCGACGGTCATGGCCGCGTCGAAGCCCGCTTCCTCGGCGGCGCGCGCGGCGGGGGCGGCGTCGCGCCAGGGCGACAGGGGCAAGGGGGTGAAGACGCGCATCCGGCTGCTCCGCGACGGGGCCGGAAGGATCGCGCCGCGCGGGCCGACGCGCAATGCGCGCCCGGCATGGTGCGGCGTAGGCGCGCCGCGGATTGCCCGCTCCGCCAGCGCCGGTCCCGCCTGCCGCCCGCCTCCAGCGCCGGGCCAAGCTGCGTCAGAGGATGCGCAGCACGAGCACGACAAGGACAACCATCACCAGAACCCCCAACAACCCACCACCGATATACATGACCGAGTTCCTTTCGATATTGCCTTGGGAACCGCGTTGCTTCGACCTGCGCGGAGCAGGTGTCGGGCCCGGTCCGGCCGGCGGGCGGAACACGAGGGCGACGGCACGACGCGCCGCGATCGCTCCGGGTCAGGACAGGGTATCCAGATGTCCTATATTGGCCGGGCGGCCGGAGACGGCAGGGACGGAAACTACGCAGGGCGCACGGCGCCCCCCCCGCCTCGCATCGCTC
>JAKAZN010000356.1 GCA_021815835.1 Pseudomonadota bacterium | reverse complement strand
CGGTCAGCAGCCGTGCAAGCCGTGGCGCGGCGGCGGCGGCGGCTTCATCCAAGGCATCGGGCGTCCCCGCGGCCCAGGCGGCGGCGGCAACCGGCGCGCCGACGATGCTGCCTTCCGCCTTTCCCCGCGGATCGAGCACCGTGTAGCGTGGCAGCACCTGATCGTCGCGCGCGGTGGCGGTGATCGCGAGCCGCCAGTCGGTGGCGGCCGGGGTCACGGTGAAGGCCGGGACCTCGCGCGCGCGCAGATCATGAGCCAGGGTTGCGGCAAAGCGCCGCGATCCGCCATCGGACAGCAGGGCCGTCGCGGGCGGTGCGACGATCAGGCGCGGTTCCGGAGGTTGGCCCAGTTGGCGACCGGTCGCCCCGGGATTGCCGAGGAACGGTTCCGGGAGTTGGCCACACGCGGCAACGCCGCCGAGGAGCAGCAGCCTCCCGAACCACCGTCCGGCGCGGCGCAACCGGTCACGCCACGGCGGGTTGCGCCGGCGCGCGGCCAGCCCCCCAAGGTCGACGCAAGCGGGCGAGGGGGCTGACCCCGGCGGCATTGCGGGAAATCCGGCCATGAGGGGACCGACGAAGATGCCGGCAGCGTTTGCCGGTTTCGCGCGCCGTTCCCGGCTCAGTCGGCGGCCAGCGCCATCTGCCGGCGCGCGATTGCGGCGCCCGCGTACTCCTCCACCGCGTCGGCGACCGCGTCGGCGTGGGTGGCGAACACGTGGTCGGCCCCGGCGAAGATGCGATAATCCACCGCGACGCCCTTCTGGGTGTTCAGTTTGTCGACCAGTTTCCGCACCGAGGGTTCCGGCACCAGCTCGTCCGAATCCCCGTGGATCATCAGCCCGCCGCAGGGGCAGGGGGCGAGGAAGCCAAAATCGTAGTGGCTGGCGGGCGGGGCGACGCTGACCCAGCCGGAGATTTCCGGCCGGCGCATCAGCACCTGCATCCCCACGAAGGCGCCGAAGGAATAGCCCGCGATCCACAGCCCGCCGGAGCCGGGATTGACCGCCTGCATCCAGTCGAGCGCCGCCGCCGCGTCCCCGATTTCGCCGATGCCGCCGTCATAGCGGCCCTGGCTGCGGCCGACGCCGCGGAAATTGAAGCGCATCACCGAGCAGCCCAGGCGCTGGAACGCCTGGAACATCGCGTAGGTGATCCGGTTGTTCATGGTGCCGCCGTGCAGCGGATGCGGGTGCAGCACCAGGGCAACGGGCGCGCCGCGTTGCTTGCTGTGATGATAGCGACCCTCAAGCCGCCCGTCAGGGCCGGCGAACATTACCTCAGGCATGGCGTCCCGAATTCCGCTTTTTTGTCGGTGGCCCGATCGCGTCCGCGCAGATCCCCCAGATCCGCGCCGCGCCCGGGCTTAATACGGAAGCAGGCCGGCCGGGGTGTCACCCGGCGATGCTGACTTCCTGTCGTGACTTCCCCAGAGATAGGATCGCACTCCCCAAAAATCCATCACCATACCCGGAATGTTGACTCCCGCGGTCGGGAATTCTACAACCGCTGGAACCATCCTCGGGCTGCTCGCAACCTGTCATCCGGAGCCTGTCACCGCCCGCAACCCCGGAGCGGGGCCGCCAACGAAGGGAAGGTCAGGCCCTCCCGCCTTTCCCTACTTTGGAGTATACGCGGTTTCGTACTCCGATGCATAACGGATTTGTCGCATGGCTTTCATGTTTCTGCGTGAGCTGATCCGAACCTATCGGGAACGTGATCCGGCCGCCCGGTCGAATCTCGAGGTTCTGCTCTGTTACCCCGGCGTCCATGCCGTCCTGTGGCACAAGCTTTCGCACGGCCTGTGGCGGCGCGGGTTCCGGCTTCTGGGCAGGTTCTCCTCCCATATCGCCCGCTGGCTCACCGGGATCGAGATCCATCCGGCGGCCAGGCTGGGCCGGCGCCTGGTGATCGATCACGGCATGGGGGTCGTCATCGGTGAGACGGCCGAGATCGGCGACGATTGCTATCTCTATCATCAGGTCACGCTCGGCGTGGCGCGCACCTCCGCCGGCAAGCGCCACCCGACGGTGGGCAACGGGGTCATCATCGGCGCCGGAGCCAAGGTGCTGGGGCCGATCACGGTGGGCGACAACGCCCGGGTGGGGTCGAACGCCGTCGTCGTCGATGACGTGCCGGCGGATACCACGGTGGTCGGGATTCCGGCCCGGCCGGTCGATCGCAAGCTCACCCGCCGCGCGCCGCATTTCGATCCGTACGGCATGCCGTGCGACGACAGCCTGGATCCGCTGATGCGCGATCTCGAAGGGCTCCGGGTGGAGCTGGCGGAGGTGGAGGCGCGGGTCGCCCGCATTGCCGCCGGGAACGGGACCGTCCCGGCCGCCGCGCGGGACGGCGCATCCCCCTCCCGCGACCCCGTCCGTTCCGCCACGTCACGCTGAACCCGGAGCGATCCTTCATGCAGCTTTCCACCCGCGGACGCTACGCCGTCATGGCCATGGTCGAGCTCGCGGCGCGGGAAGGCGGGCCGGGTCCCGCCATTTGCGGCCCGGTCTGTCTCGCCGATATCGCCGCCAGCCAGCTGCTCAGTCTCTCTTATCTCGAACAGCTCTTCGCCCGGCTGCGCCGTGCCGGCCTGGTCGGCGCTGCCCGCGGCCCCGGCGGCGGCTACCGCCTCGCCCGCCCGGCCGAGACGATCAGCATCGCCGAGGTGGTGGCCGCGGTCGATGAGCCGATCCGCGCCACGCGCTGCGAGGAAGGCGGGCCCGGCTGCATGCTCTATTCGGAAACCGAGTCCGGACCCTGCCGCACCCATGATCTGTGGCAGGAGCTCGGCCAGCAGATCCGACTGTTCCTGGAGGGCGTGAGCCTCGCCGACGTGCTGCGCAACCAGGTGATCGGCCGCGCCGCCGCCCCCGTTCCCGCGTCCGCGGCGCTGCTGCCGGCCTGATCCCCACGATGCACCGTTATCTCGACGCCAACGCCAGCGAGCCGCTCCGGCCGGAGGCGCGGCAGGCGATGCTCGCCGCCATGGCGGCGGCGGGAAACCCGGCCTCGGTCCATGCCGCCGGGCGCGCGGCGCGACGGGTACTGGAAGACGCGCGGGAGACGATCGCCGCCGCCTTCGGCGCCCGTCCGGACCGCGTGATCTTCACCTCCGGCGCCACCGAGGCGAACGCGCTCGCCCTGCACGCCACCGCCGCCGGACGGCGCGTGCTGATCGGGGCGAGCGAGCATGATTCGCTGCTGGCCGCCGCGCCGGATGCGCCCCGCTTGCCGGTCGATCGCGACGGCCGGGCCGATCTCGACGCCCTGGCGGCGTTCCTGGCCGATGGGCCGCCCGCCTGGGTGGCGCTGATGGCCGCCAACAACGAAACCGGCACGCTCCAGCCGGTCGCCGAGGCCGCCGGGCTCTGCCGCCGCCACGGGGCGTGGCTGCATGTCGATGCGGTGCAGGCGGCGGGACGGATGACGCTCGATCTTGCCGCGCTCGGGGCGCACAGCCTGGCGCTGTCGGGCCACAAACTGGGTGGCCCGCAGGGCGCGGGGGCGCTGCTGCTGGGCGACATCGTCGCGCCGCGCCCGATATTGGCGGGCGGCGGGCAGGAACGCGGCTGGCGCGCGGGCACGCCGCCGCTCCCGGCAATCGCGGGTTTCGCCGCTTCCGTGCGCGCCGCGCACCCCGATGACCGGCTGGC
>JAKAZN010000355.1 GCA_021815835.1 Pseudomonadota bacterium | reverse complement strand
ATACGCCTACAAGCTGGCCTGGATGGACCGGCTCGCCGAGCACGCCGCGCGCCACCTGGAAGACCGCCACCCGTTGATCCTGGCGGGCGATTTCAACGTCTGCCCGGAAGCCGAGGACGCCGCCCCTGGCGCGATCTCCCCCACCGACGCGCTGGTCCGCCCGGAAACCCGCGCCCGCTTTCGCCGGCTGCTCTGGATGGGTCTGACCGACGCCATCCGCGCGCTGCATCCCGCCGGGCCGGTCTATACGTTCTGGGATTATCAAGCCGGCGCCTGGCCGCGCGACCTGGGCCTCAGGATCGATCACGCGCTGCTCTCGCCCGAGCTTGCCGAGCGGCTGACGACCGCCGCCCCGGACAAGGCCGAACGCGACCGGGCCCAGCCGTCGGATCACGTGCCGGTGGTGATCGAGCTGGCGTAACGTTCTAGCGCCGCTCCACACCCCGGAACACCGCGCGGTACAGCACCAGGTACGCTCCCTGGAACGCCGCTGCCAGCAGGAACGGCCCCGCGAACCATCCCGCCCCGAACATCAGCCCTGCCAGCCACGGCCCCAGCGCGCGCGGCAGTTGCGTGGACACTCCGCTCACGCTGGCCGCCAGGCCGCGCCGGTGGCCGCGCACCGCGCCCAGGACCAGTGCCTGCCGCTGCCCGGCCGTGCCACGGTTCAGCACCGTCCGGACAGCGTAGGCCCCCATCGCCCAGCCGAACCCCGGCGCGAATGGCATCGCCACCTGGATGCCCAGGCCGACCGCCCGCATCGCCACCACCACCCGCACCAGGCCGAACCGGTTTCCGAGCCGCCCCGCCAGCAAGGTCGCCACGCCGGAGGCGAGCAGCACCAGCCCCACCGCCGGGCCGATCCGCCCCGGGCCGGCGCCGAACCGCTCGGCGAGCCACCACGACAGCAGCGGCCCGGTCAGCCCGATCCCCACCCCGTTCAGCGCGTTGATCCCGGCGAGCCGCCAGAGCAGCGTGTTCTCGGTGGCCTGGGTCTGCGCCTCCGGCGCCGTTCCCGTCGCGCGCGGCGCGCGCAACGGCTCCGCAAGCCCGGCCAGCAGAAGACACGCGATCAGCGTAGTCGCCGCCACCAGCGCGAACAGTGGGCGATATGCCAGCGCCCCGGGCAGCATGGCCCGCCAGAGCGGCGGCAGCCCGCCGAGAAATGTCCCGACGGCGGTGGCGAAGAAGCCGAACGCGGCATTACGCGCAAATGCGCGGCCGAGCGTCGGTCCCTCGGTCAGGTCCGCGAGCCAGGCCTGCTGCACCGCGCCGAACAGCCCCGGCACGCCCACCGCGCCGCGCCCGAAGCCGGCGACGATCGCCGCGCCGGCGACCACGGCCGCGTTCCCCGAAACGGTGGCGAACATCCCCGCCAGCGCCACGGCCGCGAGATAGGCGAGCAGGAACGGTTTGCGCCCGAACCGGTCGCTGAGCGGCCCGGCCAGCCCGGTGAGCACGCCGCCCACGAGCATCCCCGCTCCGACGACCGCGCCCAGCCCCGCGGGCGACCAGCGCAGCGCGCGGGCATAGAGCGCGAAATCGACCCCCATCGCGCCCTGACCAAGGCTGATGATCGCGCGCGCGGCAAGCAGGCGGCTCGCCGGCCTGGGCAAGCATGGGGACATGGAGACGGACTTTCCGGCCGCGACCGGACGGGATCATCCCATCCGGCGATCGACCGCTTGGCCGTCTCGACGGACGGGGACGACGGCGATTCCGCGCTTATAGGCCCCGCCCGCCGGGAGCGCGATCAGGCCAGCACCATCCCCTCGTAGCCCTTTGCCGCAACCTCGTCGCAGCGCGCGCGATAGGCCGGCGCGCTGCCGCTGTAGCGGTTGACGATGCGGACCTGCTTGCCATCGACGTTGGAGTTCACCCCGGTCATCCAGGAATTGATCTCGTTCGACAGCAGGCCCACGCCCAGCGACTTCACGTGATCGGTCCACTCGGTCACCCCCGCGCGCGTCGCCTCCACCAGGGTCAGGTCGCGGGCGCGCGCATGGCGCACCAGGTCGGTCACCCAATCGACGTTGTATTCGATGCTGCGCGGGATATTGCCCAGCGCCATGTGCGGGCCGATCAGCATCATCATGTTGGGGAAGCCATCGACCAGCACGCCGAGATAGGTCTCCGGTCCCGCCTTCCAACGGTCCTTCAGGCGCTGTCCGCCCACGCCGCGGATATCGATGCGGTCGAAGCTGCCGGTCACCGCGTCGAATCCGGTCGCGTAGATGATGATGTCGAATTCGTACGCGGCATCGCTGGTCTTGATACCGGTGGGCGTGATCCGCTCGATCGGCGTTTCCGAGATATCGACCAGGGTCACGTTGTCCTGGTTATAGGCTTCGTAATACCGCGTCTCCAGCGGCACCCGCCGCGTGCCGAAGCCGTGATTCTTCGGGATGAGCTTCTCGGCCACCGCCGGGTCCTTCACCCGCTGGCGGATCTTGCGGGCGACGAAATCGCTGATCAGCGCGTTCGCGGCCCGGTCGGTCAGCATGTCGCGGAAATTGCCCTGCCAGATGCCGAAGCCGGGGGAGGCGTAGAGCTTCTCCCAGAACGCCTCGCGTTCCTCCGCCGAGACCTCGAAGGTGCCGCGCGGGTCCATGGTATGGACGAAGCAGGCGAAAGTTTCCTGGCAGCGGCGGAAGATCTCCGGATAGCCGGCGCGGATCTTCGCCATCTCGGCCGCGTCGATCTTGCTGTTCAGCAGGGGCGCGCACCAATTGGGCGTGCGCTGGAACACGGTCAGGTGGCCGGCGGTCTTGGCGACTTCCTGGATCGTCTGCACGCCGGTGGCGCCGGTGCCGATCACCGCGACGCGCTTGCCCTCGAAGCTGACGGCCTCGTGCGGCCAGCGGGCGGTGTGGAAGGATTGGCCGGTGAAGCTCTCCACGCCCGCGATGCGCGGCATGGTCGGCGCCGAGAGCGGGCCGATCGCGGTGATGAGGAAGCGGGCGCGGAAGCTTGCGCCGTCTTCCGTGGTCACCGCCCATTCCCGTGCCGTGTCCTGGTAGTGCGCGGCGGCGACGCGGCTGGAAAATCGGATGTCGCGGCGCAGATCGAATTTGTCGGCGACGAAATTGAGGTACCGCAACGTCTCCGGCTGCGGCGCGAAATGCTCCGTCCAGTCCCATTCGGCGAGCAGTTCCGGGGAGAAGGAATAGCCGTAGGAATAGCTTTCGGAATCGAAGCGCGCGCCGGGATAGCGGTTCCAGTACCAGGTGCCGCCGACGCCGGTGCCCGCTTCCAGGACCAGCACGCGCATCCCCAGCGCACGCAGCCGGTGCAACTGATAGAGGCCCGAGATTCCGGCGCCGATGACGATGGCGTCGTAGCGTGCCGGCGCGGGTTCGGTGTCGGCCATCGGCGGTTCTCCTGGGCTGGCGGCTGCGGCGGGACCGCGCCGGCGGAAGGGGCGCGGCGGAGCCCAAACCTGGAATATTGAAAATCCCCATAATACGAGAATTTCCGCCGGGCAAGGGCCTGTTTGCCCCGAGTCCCGTCTATCGCGGATTTTTCATATTTCCCATATTCAGGGAATCGGCTTATGCTTCGGCGCGCGACGGCGAACTCGCCTCGCGCCGTCGCCATGGTCCCCGTGGCGGCTCGGCCCCCGGCCCGCAAGGTTTCTCACGGCGATGGATGACACCGAATCGC
>JAKAZN010000354.1 GCA_021815835.1 Pseudomonadota bacterium | reverse complement strand
AATCGGCACCGAGATGCAGCACGAACTCAGGCGCGCGGCCATGGCTCAGCGCGTGGCGCAATCCGTTGTTGACGTTGCCCGCCTTTGCGTGGGCTCGGTCGGTGCGGGCGACATATTGCGCGCCCAGTTCCTCCGCCAGCGCCCGCACCCAGTCCCGACGCCCATCGTCGAGCACGAACACGCGCAGATCCGGATGCGCGACCGCCAGCGCCCCGACGATGGTCCGTTCCAGCACGTCGAGCGGCTCGTTGTAGGTGGCGATCAGGATATCGACCGGCGCGTCCGCGCAGGGCGCGTTCAGGGCGGCCGCGGCCGCGCCGGAACGATTGATCTGCCGCGAAAGGAACAGGAAGGAAAGCACCGCGCTGGCCGCACTGAGCGTCTCAAGACCGAGGAACAGCCCGGCCCAGGACTCCTGCCAAAGCGCCTGCCCGAGGGGAAACCCCGCCGCATAGCGCCACCACATGTAGCGCACGATCAGGAATGCGGAGAGCGCGGCGGCGGCGGCGCGCGGCACGAGCCGATCCGGACGGTCGAGCAGCAGCAGCATCGCAAGCAAGCCGAGCGACAGCAGCAATGGGGCGAGCGAGGGGAGCGTCATCGGTCAGGCCGGGTTCGGCGAAGCTGGATCACATCAGATGTGCCAGCCATCGCGCCAGGACGCCCTCCCCGTGCGTCGGGATCATCACGCGCAGGCTCCGCCCGACCAGGCACGCGGCACCCGGCGGCGGAGTGTCTTCCAGCGCAATCCGTATGATCTCACGAGGAGTCTGCCGGGGCGCCGGGACCGCGGCAAGTGCCCGGCCCTGATCGCGGAACCGGGCGCCGCCGATGCTCATCACTCGCCCGCGCAGGTCCGTCGTCGTCCCCGCGAGCCGGACCCGCACCGCACGTCCCAGGGTAATCCTCGTGGCCTCGTCATCCGGGATGGCCGCGAGAACGATCGGGTGCGCGCAGTCTACCATCTCGGCGACACTTTCGCCGGCGGTCACGTGCTCTCCCGCGATAGCATCGATCTTCCAGACGGTCCCGACGGCGGGCGCGCGCAGCACGGCGTCGGCCAATAGGTCAAGCCGCCGGTGCTCGGCCGCGACGGCCGTGTGCAACCCCGCAATCCGCGCCCGCGTGGTGCTGAGATCGCCTTCCAGCCGGGCCAGCGTGATCGCCACCTCGTCGGCGCGCTGCGCCGAGTAGGGCACATCGTTGCCGCCGTCATCCAGCAGCAGGCCATGCGCGGCGGCGGCCGCCTGCGCGGCCAGTGCGGCCAGCTGCCCACGATCGGCGGCGACATCGGCGGTCGTAGCGGCCAGCGCCGCGACCTCGGTATCCCGCGCCGCCGGCGTTGCGACCCCATCCGCGGCCAAACGGGTGATGCGTGCCAGGCGAAGCTGCGCGAGCGCGCGCATCGCCTCCGCCTTGCGCAAGGCCCCGGCGGCCTCCAGCAGCAGGCCGCGCAGACGGTCGCGCGATGCGTGAAGGTCCGCCTCGGACCGGTCGACCAATGCGGCGTGCATTGCCACCAGCCGATCCCGCTGCCGTTGGTCCGCGGTCAGCACGGCCTTGGCGTGATCCAGCGCTTGGCGCAGATCCACCATGTGCTGATCGTCGATCCGCCGACGATGTACCCGCGCGAGCAGATCGCCGGCCGGGACCAGAGCACCCACCCGGGCGGGCAGGACCGTGAGTTCGCCGGCGATCGGGGTCCGCAGCTTCATCCGATAGGCGGAGACAACCGCGTTATCGGTGACCACATAGCCCTGGTTCGCCAGCGCAGCGTAGGCGCCTACGGCAAGAACCCCAATGACGACGGCGAATTTCGTGACGCGTCGAAGGCGGAGGGTGCCGGCCCAACCGGCAGGCCGGTCGGCGGCGGGAAGCGGCCGGGTCGAGGGAGAGGAGACGTCGGTGATAGCACTCATGGCAGGGCAATCCGCGGGAGCAGATGGCTCCACGTACGCTCTCTATGCGCGGAGCCCTTGCCATAAAGTTACAGGACAACCTAGCTGCGATTCTCCGTCGATTAGGTGCCGTCTCCGGGCGTTGGTGCCGGTGAATCAGACAGCCTGACGACCGGCCGCCAGCGACCGTCGCTAGCCCGGATATCTCACATATAACCGGCGCATCGGGGACCCGAATCGGCGAAAGCCTTTCTGCAATAAAGCCTTGTGGCGAAACAGAGGAGGTCCCCAATGCCCACAGACTGCACCCAGCGCAGTTTGAATTTCCGCGCCTGGAAGGCCGCGCGGTGGTGGTGAGTTTCGACGGTGGTCGCATCTCCACGGACTCCGGCGCGCTGTTGCTGGGCGCGGCTGATCGGGCGATCGAGCTGGCCCGCCGCTTTGCCGCCTGCTTCAAGGACGCGCGCTACGCGCTGTTTATGGAACACAGTGTGCAGACGCTGGTGACGTAGCAAGTGGCTAGCATTGCGCTGGGTTACGAGGACCTGATCGATCACGACGCACTCCGCCGCGACGGCACCCGTGGGGAGATGGAGAACCGGATCAAGGAGTGCCAACTCGACCTGTTCGCCGACAGCATCTCGAGCGCGACGATGCGGTCCAAACAATTGCGCTTGTGGACCTCTTTCCTGGCCCAGATGCTGATATGCGCGCTGAGCCGGATCGGGCTCGCAAGGACCGCAGATCAGAAGGCCACCGAAAACAAAGAGCTAGCGTGCGCCACGCGGCCCGCGCAGCGGATGGCGCGTCTGCACCAGTTCGCGCAGCCTCGCGTCCGGAATATGCGTATAGATTTCGGTGGTCGCGATATCGGCGTGACCGAGCAGGGTTTGCAGACTGCGCAGATCCGCCCCGCCAGCCAGCAGATGGGACGCGAAGGAGTGCCGCAGCACATGCGGGGAGACGCGCGCCGGGTCCAGCCCCGCCGCCAGCGCAACCTGCTTGACCACCAGCGCGAAACCCTGCCGGGTCATCGCCTGGCGCGGATCGCGGCCGGGGAACAACCACGGGCTATGCGCCGGCGTTGCCGTGCCCTTGGCCGCGCCCTTCGCCACGATCAGCGCGGCAGCCGCCTGGCGCGCGGCGGACGATAGCGGGACCAGCCGCGTCTTGCCGCCTTTGCCGCGAATCCGCAGCATCGCCGCATCGGCCCCAAGCGCGGTCGCGCGCAGCGACAAGAGCTCGGAGACGCGCATCCCGCTGGCATACAGCAATTCCAGCGCGGCCAGCGCGAGCGGGTCCGGACGCGCGGCGGCGGCGGCCAACAACGCGGCGATCTCGGTCTCGGTCAGGTATTTCGGCAAGACCCGGCCAGGCTTCGGCGCGTCGAGCATCGCGGTGGGGTCGTCGGCGCGGATCGCCTCGGCCAGCAGGAAGCGATGGAACTGGCGCAGCGCCGATAGCCGCCGCGCCGCGGTGCGCGCCGACAGGCCGGCCGCGGTCAGGCTGGCCATATAGGCCGACAGGATCGCGGCGTCGGCCGCGGACGGCGCCGCGCCCCGGCGCGCGGCAAAGGCCGCGAAATCGCCGAGATCGGCGCCGTAGGCGGCCAAGGTATTCGCCGCCGCGCCACGCTCGGCGGCGAGCATTTCAAGGAACGCCTCGATATGGCGATCCGTCGGCGCGGTCCCCAGGGTCATCGCCTGCGTCCTCCGCCCTGCGTGTCCCGGCCCGGATAGAAATGGCCCGTTCGGTACTACGCCGCCTCGCTCT
>JAKAZN010000353.1 GCA_021815835.1 Pseudomonadota bacterium | reverse complement strand
GACACGCCGAAGGACGGGCATATGTGCAGCCAGTGCCAGTTCTATATCGCCGCCGGCGGCCAGCCGGGCGCGGGCCAGCCGGGCGCGGGGATGATGGGCGGCGGCATGGGGTCGGGGAAGATGATGTCCGGCGGCACTTGCAAGGTGGTGCAGGGCGCGATCAGCCCGATGGGCTGGTGCCAGTTCTTCGCGCCGCATACCGGTTGATCCCTCCGGCGTGACGCCCCACGGGGCGTCACGTCGCGAGCGCCGCCTCCACAGCCGCGGCGATCGCGAACAGACGCGCGTCCCCCATCGTCTCGCCCATCAGCATCAGCCCCACCGGCGGCTCGCCCGGCGCGTGGCAGGGCAATGAGATGGCGCAGCGGTCGAGGAAATTGGCGAGCGTCGTGTGGCGCAGGGAAAGCATGTTGACCCGGTTGTACTCCCGGGTCTCGGCCAGATCGGCGATCCGCGCCGGCAGGATCGGCGAGGTCGGCAGGATCATCGCGTCGAGGCCGGCAGTGCGCGCGTCGAAGGCGGCGATCAGGCGCGCCCGGGCCGCCAGCACGTCCAGATAATCGGCCGCGCCGATCGCCGCGCCGCGCTCGATGCGGACGCGGATCGCGGGGTCGTACCCGGCCCCGCGCGCGGCCAGCAGGCGGCGGTGCCAGGCGAAGGATTCCGCCGCCGTCAGGCCGCCCGTGGCCATGGCGGCGTACACGTCCTCGAATTCCGGCACCGCGAGACGCGCGATCCGGGCGCCGCCGCGTTCCAGCCGCCGCAAGGCCGCGTCGAAGGCGGCCGCGACCTCGGGGGCCACGCCGTCGGCGAGCAGGCTCTCCGGCACGGCGAGCCGCAGCCCGGCCAAGGTCGCTTGTGCCGGCACGGCGGGCGGCGCGCCGGCCAGCACCGCGTCCAGGATCGCGCAACAGGCCACCGAGTTCGCCAGCGGCCCGACCGAATCGAGGCTCGGCGCCAGCGGCAGCACCCCCGCGATCGGCACCCGCCGCGCGGTGGGCTTGTAGCCGGTGATGCCGCAGAACGCCGCGGGGATGCGGCACGATCCGCCCGTGTCCGTCCCCAGCGCGCCGAGCGCCATCCCGTCCGCCACCGACACCGCCGCCCCCGACGAACTGCCGCCCGGAATCCGCCCCTCCTCGGGGTTGGTCGGATCGCGCCCCCAGGGCGCGCGCGGCGTGCCGAAATGCGGATTGATGCCGAGGCCGGAGAACGCGAACTCCACCATGTTGGTCCGCCCGATGGGCACGAACCCGGCCGCCAGCAGCCGCGCCACCACCGGGGCGTGCGCGGTCGCGGGCGGCGCGTCGGCGAGCACGCGCGAGCCGGCGGGGGTGGTTTCCCCGGCCACGTCCAGCAGGTCCTTCAGGCTGACCGGGATGCCCGCATACGCCGAGGGCGCGCGCCCGGCCCGGCGCAGCGCGTCCATCGCGTCGGCCGCGGCGCGGGCCGGTTCGGCGTAGGTCTTCACGAAGGTCCGCGCGCCCTCCCCGGCCGGATCGGCGATGCGCGCGAGGCAGGCTTCGACGATCGCCCGGCTGGTGGTGCGGCCGTCTTCCAGGGCTTGGGCGTAATCGGCGATCGTGCGCATATCCGGGCTCCCTGAGACGCTGCCGGAAGGAGTCTGCCCGATGACCGATCTCCCCGCCAAGCCCGTGTTGCTGACCGGCGCCTCCGGCGCGCTCGGACGCGTGCTCGCGCGCGCGCTGGGGGAGGCCGGGTGGAGGCTTGTGCTGACCGATATCGCGCCCTTCCCCGACGCGCTGCCGCCGGGCGCGCGGTTCGAGCGTGCGGATCTGGAAGACGGCGTGACGATCCTGCGCCTGGCGGAGGGATGCGGCGCGATCCTGCATTTCGGCGGCGTGTCGGTGGAACGCCCGTTCGAGGAGATCATCGGCCCCAACCTGCGCGGTCTGTACCATATCTACGAGGCGGCGCGGCGCGAGCGGGCGCGGGTGGTGTTCGCCTCGTCCAATCACACGGTGGGATTCCACGAGCGCGCCACGACCCTGGCCGCGGAGGATCCGTTCCGCCCGGACGGGTATTACGGCCTGTCGAAAGCCTATGGGGAGCTGATGGGCCGGCTCTACTGGATGAAGCATGGGGTGGAGAGCGTGTTCGTGCGCATCGGCTCCTCCCTGCCCGAACCGGTGAACGCGCGGATGCTGGCGAGCTATTTCTCGTTCGCGGATTTGACGCGGCTGATGGTGCGCGCGGTGCTGACCGAACGGGTGGGGGCATCGGTGGTGTGGGGGGCGTCGGCGAACCAGGCGATGACCTGGTGGGGCGCGGACGATCGCGCCGCGCTGGGCTGGGCGCCGGCGGACAGCGCGGATGGGTTCGCGGGGCGGCTGGCGGGGAAGGTCAGCGGTGATCCGGTGGAGGAGCGGTATATGGGGGGGGCGTATTGCCGGATCGGGTATTCGCGGGAGGAGATGGCGTAGGGGGACGGCCTCGCGAGGCGGGGCGCGCATCCCGTACGGGGCGCTCCGGGCGGACCCATCGGCTCACGCCGCGTCGTGAAAAATCACCCCCAGGGTCATGCGTCCGCCCGCCCGCACCCTGCTCACCCCGTGGCGCATCACCGCCCGCGACAGCCCGCGCGCGCCGGCCACCGGCCGGTGATGGACGGGAAAGATCGCCACGTCCCCTTGCCCCAGCGGCACCACCTCCACCCGCGACTGCATCCGCGCCCGTTGCTCGGTCAGCACGAACTCGCCGCCCGCGAAATCCCGTCCCGGTGCGGATAGCAGCACCACCGCCTGGAACGGGAATACATGCGCGCCATACAGGTCTTGGTGCAGCCGGTTGTAATCTCCCGGTCCGTAGCGCAGCAGCAGCGGCGTCGGCCGCGTCTGCCCGGCGGCATGGCAGCGCGCGAGAAACGCGGCGTGATCGGGCGGAAACCGCACCGCCTCACCCAGCGCCGCCGCCCAGCGATCGGCGATCGCGGCCAGGCCCGGATACAGCGCCGCGCGCAAGGTCGCGACCGGCTCGGGCAGCGGAGTGCCAAAATACTGGTACACCCCGCGCCCGTAGCCATGCGCGTCCATCACCACGCGCTTGCGAAACCGCGCCGGATCGTCGAACAGCGCGATCAGCCGCGCACAGGCCGCCGGGTCCAGCAGCCGCGCGATCGTCGCCACGCCGTCCGCCTCCAGCGCCGCGCCGATCGCGGCCCAGTCCAGCCCGCCGATCCGGCGGACCATCGCGTCCGGTGCCATCATTTCCGCCGGTTGATCCATGGCTCTGCCTCCGTCGCTGCCCACTGGGCCGGGCCGATCGGGACCCGCGGCGCAGGATAACGGCCGGCGCGGCGTAGCGCCCCCCGAATCGTGCGCCGGGTCAGGCGGCGGCGCTCTCCGCCGGCACGACACAGCTATCGGCATCCCACGCGATCACGCGGAATCCCGCCTGCGCGGCGGAAAGATGCACGAAGGCGCGGGCATCGTCATAGCGCGCGAAGGTGGCGGTCTCAGGCGATTCCCCAGCCGGGTGCTCTGCGGCGGGATCGCGTACGCCGCAGCGCGCCTGGAACGCGTCGCCCAACCGGTCCACCCGACCCCAGAACACCAACCCCGCGCGCCGTGCGTCACTCACGGGGGGCGCCGGCATGGGCGGCGCTGGCAATGGCGGCTTCTGCGGATTCGGCGCCCGCCGCCTCGGCGGCCGCA
>JAKAZN010000352.1 GCA_021815835.1 Pseudomonadota bacterium | reverse complement strand
GCCGGCGCCGCTGGTGACGGACATCGTTCCGTTGACGGTGTTCTACCCCGCCGAGGCCGAGCACGACGATTATTTCGCGCGCAATCCGTGGACCGGATATTGCCAGGCGGTGGTGGCGCCGAAGGTGGCGAAATTCCGCAAAACCTTCCGCGACCGGTTGAAGCGCGCGGCGGCGGAGTAGCGTCCCGCCGCGGGTTCGGCGCGGATGACCTTCGCCGGATCCGCCCCATGCGGTGGGCCGTAGATCGCCGGCGGGCGAAGGTGCGGCTGGCCTGGTTGCTTTCTCCGCCATCGCGGACAAGCATTCCGTTGAGCGAATGCAACCGGAGGCACGGGACCGATGACGAACACGCGCCATGCGGTCTGGCCGGACGATCCCGTCGCGGCGACCGGCCCGCTGGCCGGGGTCCGCGTGCTCGATCTCACCACCGTGGTGATGGGGCCGTCGGCGACCCAGTTGCTGGGCGATTTCGGCGCCGACGTGGTCAAGGTGGAAGCGCCGGACGACGACACGCTGCGCCGCATCGGTCCCTTTCGCCATCCCGGCATGGGGCCGCTGTTCCTGCAGGCCAACCGCAACAAGCGCAGCGTGGTGCTCGATCTCAAGACGCCGGAGGGCAAGGCGGCGGGGCTCGCGCTGGCGCAGCGGGCCGATGTGCTGGTCTCCAACGTGCGCCCGCAGGGATTGCGGCGGCTCGGACTGGATGACGCGACGGTGCGCGCCGCCAATCCGGGCATCATCTATTGCGCCGCCGTCGGCTATGGCAGCGACGGACCGGAATCCGGCAGGGCGGTCTATGACGATCTGATGCAGGCTGCCTCCGGCATCGCCGGATTGTTCGCCGCGGTGGACGGCGCGCCGCGCTATGCGCCGGTCAATCTGTGTGACCGGGTCGTGGGCCTCTATCTCGCCAACGCGGTCACCGCCGCGCTGTTCCACCGCGCGCGCACCGGAGAGGGCCAGTTCGTCGAGGTGCCGATGTTCGAGACGATGGCCCAGTTCGTGCTGGCCGATCACCTGGGCGGCGCCGCGTTCCGCCCACCGGACGGCGAGATGGGCTATCGCCGCCTGCTCTCGCGCACGCGCGGCCCTTACGCGACGCGGGACGGGTATCTTGCGCTGGTGGTCTATACCGATCGCCACTGGCGCGATTTCGCGCGCCTGATCGGCTGCCCGGACCTGCCGGAGACGGATGCGCGGTTCCGCTCCCAGGAAAGCCGCACCCGCCATGCCGAGGCGGTCGGCACCTATCTCGGCGCGCGCATTGCCGAGCGCGCCACCGCGGACTGGCTCGACGCGCTGCATGCGATCGATATACCCGCCTGCCCGGTCAATGGGATCGAGGCGCTGGCGCGGGATCCGCACCTCGCGGCGGTGGGCTTGTTCGAGGACGCGGAGCATCCGACCGAAGGAAAGGTGACGATCTGCCGCCCGACGATCCGGTTCGATCGCACGCCGGCTTCCGTGCGACGACTGGCGCCCAACCTTGGGGAGCACAATCGGGACATTCTCGGGGAACAGGCACATCCGGCGCGGCCGGGCCGGGCGGGCACACCCGGCCGCGCAGGTGATGCTTGACGCAACCGGGCCCGCGGCGTAGCGCGTCGCGGTGCCGGGGAGGACCTCGCCCGGGCCTGATTGCCCCCGCGAGACGTCCGACCGCCGCGAGGACCACCCGCCCATGACGGATGATCGCCCCGAGATCCGGACTGAGACGAAGGGCCGCGCGCGCTGGATCTGGATCGAGCGGGAAGATCGGCGCAACGCGATGAACAAGCGCGTCGTCGCCGGGATCGAGCGCGCGGTGATCGCGGCGGCGGAGGATCCGGCGATCCGCGCCATCGTGCTGACCGGGGCGGGCCAACGCGCGTTCTGCGCCGGCGCCGATCTCAGCGGCGGAACCGACACCTTCATCCTGGGCCTCGACGAACCGAAGACCGATTTCGGCCGGTTGGCGCGGACGATGCGCGAGATCGGCATCCCGACCATCGCGCGGGTGAACGGCGATTGCGTCGCCGGCGGGATGGGGCTGATGGCAATGTGCGATCTGGCGGTGGCCGCCGATCACGCGCGCTTCGGCCTGCCGGAGGCCAAGGTGGGCGTCTTCCCCATGCAGGTGCTCGTGTTCCTGCGCGGCATGATCGGGGCGCGTGCCATCAACGAGCTCTGCCTGACCGGCGCGTTCATCGACGCGGCGCGGGCGCGGGAGATCGGGCTCGTGAATCACGTCGTTCCGTTCGCGGAGCTCGATGCGCGGGTGGAGGCGTTGATGGCCTCGCTGAGGGAGATGTCGCCGGTGGCGATGCGGCGCGGCAAGTACGCGATCGCCGCGATGGCCGGCATGGGCTTCGCGGAGGCGCTGGCCTTCGCGGAGACCTCGATCGCCGTGACCTCGTTGACAAGCGATGCGACCGAAGGACTTGCCGCGTTCAATGCCCGGCGCAAGCCGCGCTGGACCGCGGATTAGCCACCTCGCCCTTCCGCGACCGCGTGGCAGGCCACCTGCACCTCGCCCATCGCGATCGCCTCGGGCCGCTCCGTCCGGCAGCGCGCGTTCGCGAGCGGGCAGCGCGGATGGAACGCGCAGCCGGGGGGCGGGTCGATCGGGCTCGGCACCTCGCCGCCCACCGGCGTGCGCGGCTGGCCGATCCGTTCCAGGTCAGGAATGGCTTCCAGCAGCAGGCGCGTATAGGGATGACGCGGCGCGGCGAACACCGTCTCGGCCGGACCGAGCTCCACGATCCGGCCGAGATACATCACCCCCAGCCGGTCCGACATGTGGCGCACCACCGCCAGGTTGTGGCTGATGAACAGGTAGGTGAGCCCCAGCCGCGCCTGCAAATCCCGCATCAGGTTCAGGATCTGCGCCTGCACCGACACGTCGAGCGCGCTGGTCGGTTCGTCGCAGATCAGGAATGATGCCTCGGAGGCCAGGGCACGGGCGATGGAGATGCGCTGGCGCTGCCCGCCGGAGAATTCATGCGGGTATTTTTCCCCGTCCGTAGCCGCGAGCCCGACCTGCGCCAGCAGCGCCCCCACCCGCGCCGCGACGCCAGCCCCGGAGGCCAGGCCGAAGGCGCGGATCGGCTCGGCCACGATCTCGCGTACCAGCCAGCGCGGATTGAGCGAGGCATAGGGGTCCTGGAAGATCATGTTCATCCGCCGCCGCCGCGCGGGATCGGCGCGCGCGGCGGCGAGGCTCTCGCCCTCGAAGCGGATCTCCCCCGCGCTCGGCGCGAGCAGCCCCACCGCCAGCCGCGCGACGGTGGATTTGCCGCAGCCCGACTCGCCCACCAGCGACATGGTCGTGCCGGGCTCGATCGCGAAGGAAACGTCATCGACGGCACGCAGGAACAGGCGGCGCTCGCGGGCCAGCACCCGTTGCAGGAACGGACGGGAGACGTCGAAGCGTCGCGACAGGCCGACCGCTTCCAGCACGGGCGTGGATCGCGTGGCGGGCGAAGGGGCCTCAGGCATGGGCGGCGCTCGGCACGTGGGCGTGGAGCCAGCACGCCGCCGTGGTCGCCCCGGCCTCCATCAGCTCCGGCCGCGCCTCCCGGCAGCGATCGAAGGCGCGCGGGCAGCGCGGATGGAAGGCGCAGCCGGCGGGGATGGCGTCGAGCCGCGGCATCGCGCCTTCGATCTGCGCGAGGCGCGCGACCCGCCGATCCAG
>JAKAZN010000351.1 GCA_021815835.1 Pseudomonadota bacterium | reverse complement strand
GCGCTCGCCGCCGCGCCGCGCCCGGCCACCCTGGGGGGCGCGCGGCTGCTGGCGGCCGGGCGGCTGGCGCCGGGATGGCTGCTCGTGATCCGCGAGGAATCGCGCATGGCCCCGCCCGTGCCGGCGCGCGTGGGCGCGGTCTGGGATGGCCGGTTCCGCCTGTCCCGCGCGGCCGAACCGGGCTGCGCGATCGGCGCGCTGGGCGCGGATGCCGCCCGGCTGCGCGCCGCCTCGCCCCTGCCCGCCGCGGTGCTGCGGACCTTGCCGGCCATCCGCCGGGCCGGGGAATTGCGCGCCGTGCCGCATCTGGACGCGGGCCGGGGAGGGGCGTTCGCGCTTGGGTTCCGCCCCGCCTGGCCGGTCGCCGGCTCCCCGTTTGCCCCCGCCGGAGCACCCCGGACCGGGGGGGTGCGGAAACCCCTGGCCCCGGGGATGTGCGACGGCGCATAACGTCCTATGTTAGGCAACCGGAGCCGTGACCTGCCGTGCGCTGTTGTCCCCTAGTCGCCTTCCCGTGACCCTCGCCGACCGAACCGCGTGAGCATGACCTGATGAGCAATTTCGGCCGCAACCTGGCGCTGTGGGTGATCATCCTGCTGCTGCTCGTGGTGCTGTTCAACCTGTTCCAGCCGGGGAGCGGGCAGACGCCCTCCACCCAGGTCGCCTATTCGGATTTCCTGCACCAGGTGCAGAAGGGCCAGGTGCGCGACGTGGTGATCCAGGGTCGGGTGGTCAGCGGCCAGCTCGCCGATGGGCAGACCTTCGCCACCTATACCCCCGATGACCCCACGCTGGTCTCGAACCTCACCAGCCACGGGGTGCGGGTGATCGCCAAGCCGCGCGACGCGGACCAGAACCCGCTGCTGCACTACCTGCTGTCGTGGTTCCCGATGCTGCTGCTGATCGGCGTCTGGGTGTTCTTCATGCGCCAGATGCAATCGGGCGGCGGGCGCGCGATGGGCTTCGGCAAGTCGCGCGCGCGGCTGCTGACGGAAAAGCAGGGTCGCGTGACGTTCGACGACGTGGCCGGCATCGACGAGGCCAAGAGCGAGCTGCAGGAGATCGTGGAGTTCCTCAAGGACCCGCAGAAATTCCAGCGCCTGGGCGGGAAAATCCCCAAGGGCGTGCTGCTGGTCGGTCCCCCCGGCACCGGCAAGACCCTGCTCGCGCGCGCCATCGCGGGCGAGGCGAACGTGCCGTTCTTCACCATCTCGGGCTCCGACTTTGTCGAGATGTTCGTGGGCGTCGGCGCATCGCGCGTGCGCGACATGTTCGAGCAGGGCAAGAAGAACGCCCCCTGCATCATCTTCATCGACGAGATCGACGCGGTCGGGCGCCATCGCGGTGCCGGATTGGGCGGCGGCAACGACGAGCGCGAGCAGACGCTCAACCAGATGCTGGTCGAGATGGACGGGTTCGAATCGAACGAGGGCGTGATCCTGATCGCCGCCACCAATCGCCCCGACGTGCTCGATCCGGCGCTGCTGCGTCCTGGCCGGTTCGATCGGCAGGTGGTGGTGCCCAATCCGGACGTGAACGGGCGGGAGAAGATCCTGCGCGTGCACATGAAGAAGGTGCCGCTGGCTTCCGATGTCGATCCGAAGACGATCGCGCGCGGCACGCCGGGATTCTCCGGCGCCGATCTGGCGAATCTGGTCAATGAGGCGGCGCTGCTGGCGGCGCGCATCGGCAAGCGCGTGGTGGCGATGGCCGAGTTCGAGCACGCCAAGGACAAAGTCATGATGGGCGCCGAGCGCCGGTCCCTGGTGATGTCGGAAGCCGAGAAGCGCATGACCGCCTATCACGAGGCGGGTCACGCGCTCTGCGCGCTGCACGAGCCCGAATGCGATCCGGTGCACAAGGCGACCATCATCCCGCGCGGGCGCGCGCTCGGCTTGGTGATGAGCCTGCCGGAGGGGGATCGCTACTCGAAATCCAAGTCCAAGCTGCTTGGCGAACTGACCATGGCGATGGGCGGGCGCGCGGCGGAGGAGATCATCTTCGGACCCGAGAAGGTTTCCAACGGCGCGGCCGGCGATATCAAGATGGCGACCGATCAGGCGCGGCGGATGATCACCGAATGGGGCATGAGCGAGAAGCTCGGGATGATCGCCTACGGGGATAATTCGCAGGAGGTGTTCCTGGGTCACTCGGTAACGCAGAACAAGAACGTCTCCGAGGCGACGGCGCGCGAGATCGACAGCGAGATCAAGGACATCATCGACCGGGCCTATGGCAAGGCGCGGCATGTCCTGACCGAGAACATCGAGGAACTGCATCGGCTGGCGCGCGGGCTGCTGGAATACGAAACGCTGTCGGGCGATGAGATCCGCACCATCCTGCGCGGCGAGAAGGTGATCCGCAAAGTGGTCGATGAGCCGGCGCCGGAAAATCGGCGCGCCTCCGTGCCGACCACGGCGCGGCCGGTGCCGAGCGCGCCTTCGGGTGGGCTGGGGGCGGCGCCGCTGCCCGGGTGAGGGGGCGGGGGCGTGGCGAGCGCGCTGGATCATATCGAGCGGACCCTGGCCGAGGCGTATCGCAAGGAGATCGACCAGGAAGAGAATGTCTGGCGGTCGTCGCCGTTTCCATCGCCGCATGCTTTCGCGACGGACAACGACGGCGCGATCGATCGGCGTCGTGTCGCGTATTGGTCGCGCGCGGAGGTTGCCTACGCTGCCGGGGATGAGCGGCATGTGCCCATGAACCCGCCGCGTCGCCTGCCGCCCCTGAGGCAGCCAACGATCCGTCGTCCGATCGAAGAATCGCGACCAGATGGCCTCGTCGGCGCGTGATCCCAGGCTTCTCCGCCCAGACGTGCCAGCGTCGCCCGCCCAGGGCCTGGGCTGGTTTCTCCCTCGACCGGCCCCGCCTCATGGGCATCCTCAACGTCACCCCCGACAGCTTCAGCGACGGCGGGACCTACCCCTCCGTGCAGACCGCCATCGCCGCCGGCCACGCCATGGCCCAGGCCGGCGCCGACATCATCGATGTCGGCGGCGAATCCACCCGCCCCGGCGCCACTCCCACGCCGCCGGAGGAGGAAATCCGCCGCACCCTCCCCGTCATCCGCGCCCTCGCCGAAGCCGGCCTCCGCGTCTCCATCGACACCCGCAACGCCGCCACCATGGCGGCAGCGCTCGACGCCGGCGCGGCGATCGTGAACGACGTCTCCGCCCTCGCCCACGATCCCGAAGCCGCCACGCTGATCGCCGCCCGCCGCGTCCCCGTCATCCTCATGCACATGCGCGGCACGCCGGCCACCATGGCCGCCCACGCCCACTACACCGACATCGCCGCCGAAGTTGCCGCCGAGCTCGCCGCCCGCATGGCGGCCGCGATCGCCGCCGGCATCGCGCCCGAGGCGATCTGCCTCGACCCCGGCATCGGCTTCGCCAAGCGCCCCGAGCACTCCATCGAACTCCTCCGCCGCCTGCCGGAGATCGCGGCGCTCGGCTGCCCGCTGCTGGTCGGCGTCTCCCGCAAGGGCTTCATCGGCCGCATCTCCGGCGTCGCGACCCCGGCGGACCGCCTGGCCGGCTCGCTGGCCGCCGCCCTGTTCGCCCTCTGGCGCGGCGCGGCGATCCTCCGGGTCCATGATGTCGCGGAAACCGCCCAGGCGGTAAGAATCTGGCAAGCTCTGCGCGGGTAAATCGACGGCCTTGGGGCAGAATTCCC
>JAKAZN010000350.1 GCA_021815835.1 Pseudomonadota bacterium | reverse complement strand
CCTCCAGCAACATCTTCCCGCCCGGCATGTCGAGCCCGCCGCGCGTGTTGACCGCGTCGATCGCAAGCAGGGCACCCTGCTTCTGGGTCTGGGCCACCGCCGCAAAGGTCCCCGTCAGCGGAAGCAGAATCCCGACCTTGGCCTTGCCGGGTTCGGCTGCCCTGGCAAGCTCGACACCGAGCAGGCCGCGCAGGGCGGGCGAGATGGCGGCCACCGTGATTGGCGCCGCGGCGCCGACTGCGAGGCCTTGCAGGAGTTCGCGTCGGCTGGGCGCATGCCCGTTCGAGTGCGGCCTGACCTTGTCCATTTTCTCCCCTCTATCGTGGCTGATTCTACCCAGCGGTAGGTCAATGAGCGCTGGGTGATGCGAAGCGCATTGATCTGGATCAAGGCACGCAATGAGTACGCGGAAGAGGTTCCGGTGCTCGGCCGCTCTGGATCTGCACCGGCTAGGCCATGGAATTCCGGCGCCCTGCGGGGGGCGTCATGTCGGCTAGGCTGCGGGGAGACTTTGGATCACGCCGCGGCCTGGAACAGCAGGTCATGACGGTTGCGATCCCCCGGAACCATCATAATTTGCGATCCAACACCAAAGCCCGCACCCAAAAGGGGCGGGCTTTTCTGATTCCCGGACGCAGCAATCGTCAGAATCCCGGCCAGGTCGCCGCGGACCTTGCGTTCAATCAGCTTCGGCCGGGCGGCGTGCGGGCCGGCCGGTGAGATCGTCGCCCGCGTCGCGCGGCAGCCGTACCGCAAGCGGCGCCGCGGCCAAGGTCAGCGCCGCCACCGCCAGGAACGCAATCGAGAAATCTGCCACCGAGGGCGCGCGGCGCGCGAAGCCCATTGCCACCTCCAGCGCCAGCGCGCCGAGCGAGATGCCAATGGTCGCGGCCAGTTGCTGGGCGGCGGTATAGAAGCTGGTAGCCGCGCTCATCTTCGCGCGCGGCACGTCGCCATAGGCCAGCGTGTTGTAGGCGGTGAACTGCAACGACCGGAACAGCCCGCCCACCAGCAGTACGGCGTAGATCGCCGCCGCCGGCCAGGTGGGGCGGAACGCCGCGCAGGCGCCGACCAGCACGCCCGAGAGCACGCCGTTCCAGACCAGCGTATCGCGGAAGCCGAAGCGGCGCAGCGCCGTCTGCGTCGCCGGCTTCATCACCAGCGCCCCGGCGGAACTCGCGAAGGTAATCAGCCCGCTGCGCACCGCCGAATCCCCGAACCCCACCTGCAACAGCAATGGCAGCAAGAACGGAATCGCGCCGATGCCGGCGCGGAACAGCATCATCGCCGCCAGCGCGACGCGAAAGCATGGCAGCCGCAGCAGCGACAGATCGAGCAGCGGTGCCGGATGGGTTCGCGCGTGCAGCAGATAGAGCCCGCTCCCGACCGCGCCGATGCCCGCGATCGTAGCCCCGACCCAGGGGGATACGACGCCGCGCCCCACGGTCTCCATCCCGAACATCAGCCCCGCGAGGCCAGTGCCCGAGAGCAGTAGCCCGATCCAGTCCAGGCGCCCGGGCGGCGGTTCCCGCACGTCCTCGATGAACAGGCTGACGGCAACGATGCCAACCAGTCCGATCGGCACGTTGATATCGAAAATCCAGCGCCAGGACGTGTAGGTAACGATGAACCCGCCCACGGGGGGACCCAACACTGGCCCTAGCAGCGCGGGCATGCTGAGCCAGGCCATCGCGGCCACCATCTCGTGGCGCGGCGTCGTGCGCAGCAGCACCAGCCGTCCGACGGGCAGCATCATTGCGCCCCCCGCACCTTGCAGGATGCGGGCTCCGATCAGGAAACCGAGGCTGTCCGCCCGCCCGCACAGCACCGAACCGATGGTGAACACCACGATCGCGGCGCGAAACACCGAGCGGCTGCCAAACCGGTCCGCCACCCAGCCGCTGGCGGGGATGAACACCGCGACCGACAGCAGATACGCCGTCAGCGCCACGTTCATATGCACCGGATCGGCGCCGAACGCCTTCGCCATGGTGGGCAGCGCGGTGGCGATGACGGTGGAATCCAGATTCTGCATGAACAGCGCGCAGGCCACGATCAGCGCGGTCAGGCGGGTGCGGCCGCTTACGCGGAGGAAGCCGCCGGTCTCGGGCGGGCTCACCATCCGTTCACGCGCGGCCAGACTGCGACGACCTCCGCGCCGCCGTCATCGACGACGTAATAGCGGTCATGCGCCGCGGCGGTCATGCAGGTATGGTTGGGCGCGATCCGCACCCTCTCGCCGACCCGGAGCGGGATCGCGTGGGCCGGGTCGAGCAGGATCACCCCGTGCTCCTGATAGGCGCGGCGGACGGTCGTGTCGCCATAGGCGCGGCGTCCCTCGCGATCCAGCACGAGGCCGAAGCCCCAGTCGCGCGGCCCGGCCTCCGTGCTGCGATCCTTCGACAACGCGAGCCCGCCGGCGTCGACCAGGATCTGTCCCTCGCGCCGGCCGATCACGCTGGCGAGCACGGTCACGGCAATATCGTCGATCCCGTGCGTGCCGATCCCCGCCTGGAACAGATCGCCGAACATATAGACCCCGGCGCGAATTTCGGTGATCCCGGCAAGGTCGGCGGCGGCGCGCGCGGTGGGCGACGAGCCCATCGAGACGATCGGCACCGTATGGCCGGCTTCGCGCAGACGTTCGGCCGCGGCGACGATCCCGGCGCGCTCGGCCTCGGCGATGCGGGCCATCTCCTCAGCCGAGCGTCCCGCATAGGAATGACCGGCATGGGTCAGCAGGCCGGCGAAGGCGGGGCCGAGGCGGGCAGCGAGCGCGGGCAGCATGGGATCGGCGGGAACCAGACCGGCACGCGCCTCCCCGGTATCGATCTCGATCAAACTGCGCGGCGGGCGGGGATGGGCGCCGATGATGCCGGCCATGTCGGGATCGTCGGTGATGACGGCGATGTCGGCGCCATCGGCGTTCAACAGCGCCACCTGATCGAGCTTAGCCGGGGTGATGCCGACGGCGTAGAGGATGTCGGTGATGCCGTGCGCGGCGAAATACTCCGCCTCCGCCAGGGTGGAGACGGTGATGCCGCCTTGCCCGGTCAGCACCAGGCGCGCGACGTCGATCGATTTCGCGGTCTTCATATGCGGGCGCAGCGGCACGCCATGGCGCGCGAGCGCCGTCGCCATGCCGGCGATGTTACGCCGCAGGATCGTGCGATCCAGGACCAGGCAGGGGGTCGGCAGATCGTCGAGCGTCATGGCGCCTCCGGCTGCCAATGCACGTCCGGATCGAGCGGAACCACCGGCCGCGGCAGATGCTTCCAGGCAAAGCGGGACAGTTCGGGGCTGGTGAGGCCGGGGGCATCGACCTCGATCACTTGGTCATGGGCGAAGAATTCGTCGAAGCCGCCGCGGAAATGGCCGCGCGATTTCACCACGACGACGCGGGAAGCGGCGATATCCAGGCCGAACGCCTCGAAGAAGGCCGGATCGGCACATTGCACGCGGTTGGAGACGACTACCACGGCGATCCCGCCGATCCGAAGCGAAGCGGCCGGGCTGAGGTCGATGGTGTTGTTGGCGAAGATGCCGCGCCGACCGCGGATCGGCTCTCGCTTGACCGAAAGCACCGTGGCCGGCGCGGCGAAGGGATGGGCGAACGCATCGCCGCCATCGCGATTGAAGCGCGCGATGAAGGTAGCGCCCGCCCCAAGTGAAGCGG
>JAKAZN010000349.1 GCA_021815835.1 Pseudomonadota bacterium | reverse complement strand
TGGGCCTTGAGCACCGTCACCATGGGCGATATAACCTATCCTGTTAGGTATTGCAAGGGTAGAAGCGGGGCATCACCGGATCAGCAGCCCTTGCCCGGTCGGCAGGCTCAGGATCATCGTCCCCCGGCGGGCGGCGAAGGCATCCATCGTCGCCTTCTGGCCGCGATGGGTGGCCCAGGCGTAATCGTCCAGCAGCACCACCGCCCCCGGCACCAGCCGGTCCCAGAAGAACTCCAGCGCCGCGATCTCCGGAGCGACGATGTTCATGTCGATCGAGAGGTAGGCGACCGCGCGGTCGGCTGGGAACGCGGTGAGGCTTCCGGGCACCTCGCCGCGGATCAGCCGGCAGCGCGGCCAGGCGGCGAAATTGGCGGTGGCGGCGGCGAAACATTCCTCGTAGCTGTGCCGGTTGTGCCAGCCGCCGATGCCGGCGCGTTCCTCGGCGGTCATCTGCCCCTCGGGGATGCCGGCGAAGGTGTCGAACAGCCAGAAATCGCGGTCCTGGGTGTTGAAATCCAGCCACTCGCAGATCGCGATCGACATCATTCCGGTATCGACGCCGCATTCCACGAAATCGCCGTCCAGGCGCGCGGCCTGGCTCGCCGCCCAGAGCGCGACATGGACGATCCAGCGATTGTCGTCGATGCCCGCCCCCTTGCGTCCGCGCGCCGCCCAGCCCCGCCCGTGCGCGCGGCGGAACCGCGGATCGTCGAGGAAATCGGTACTCTTGCCGTAAACCCGCAGCCCCGATCCCTGATAGGCGCAGCGTTCCAGCACCGGCGCGCCGCCGGCGGGGAACACGATCTCGCCGGCGTCGTAGCGCAGCGCGATCGCGCGCGGCAGCGCGTCGGGATCGATGCCCTCCATCACATCAGCCGCTCGGTCCAGGTGCGCGGGGTCCGCGCGGTGCGGATCTCAAGATCGAGGTGGTAGCGGAACTTGCGCGGCCCCAGCGTGCGGATGTGGTCCACCACGTCGCGCAGCCCGGCGTCCAGATCGCGGGTGGTGCGGTAGCCCAGCAGCCGGCGCGCGCGCTCGGACGAGCACCAGGCGTGCTTCACCTCCGCCGGACGGTCCTTGAGGTGGATCGCCTGCCCCTCGAATCCCGTGATGTCCTTGAGCCGTCGGAACAACGCATTGATCGTCACGAATTCCTCATCGGGACCGATATTGACCACCTGCGACAGGCCGCGGTCCGTCAGCCCCATCGCCAGCAGGCAGGAAAGACAATCCTCGACATGGGAGAAGCAGCGCTGCTGTTCCCCGTCGCCGTAGATGAAGGGCTGGCGGCCCTGCAGCATCAGGTTGGCCATGATGGAGGCGACGTTGCGGTAGGGATCGTCGAATTTCTGTCGCCGGCCGATGATGTTGTGCGGCACCGCGATGGCGTATTCCACCCCGTGCGCGGCGGCGAGGTTGCGCAGCGCCGCCTCGGCCGCCACCTTGGCGATCCCGTACGGGTCCTGCGGGCGCGGATCGAACCCTTCCTCGAACGGCACCTGGTTGGTGCCGTAGCGCGCCATCGAGGAGCAGAACACGATCCGCCGCGCCCCGCCGGCGATGGCGGCCGAGAAGACCGCGACCGATCCGGTCAGGATATTGTCCATGATCATTGCCGGGGCGAACACCGACAACCCCTCATAGGCGGTGGCGGCGCAGTGATAGATCAGCTCGGCGCCTTTCATCACTTTCGCCATCGCGTTGAAGTCGCGGCAGTCGTACTGGTAGAACTCCGCCTCCGGCGGGACGTTGACCAGCTCTCCGCCCAGCAGCGAATCGCAGCCGACCACATGGTGGCCCATCGCCAGCAGGCGCTCGGCCAGGTGGCTACCCAGGAACCCGGCGATGCCGGTCACGAAGATGCGCATCGCGCTCCTATCGGGTCAGAGTGGCGCGCAGCGCCTGACCGCCCTTGTTGAAGACTGTCTCGATCTCGATCGCGGCGAATCCCAGCTGGGCCGCGATCGCGCGCAGCTTGCCCGTGGTGTAGGCGCTGCGATGGAACTGCCCCGCCCCGTTCTGGTTGCCGAAGAACATGGTTTGCAGAATCCCCCAGCGCTGATCGAGCGCCCGCCCGCACCCCGCGTAGTGATCGGCGGCACCGACCACGTAGAAATCCCGCCACTCGTCGCGGGCGGCGAGGAACTGCGCGCAGACCCATTCGAAATCCGGCACTTCGAGCCGCAGCACCCCGCCGGGGCGAAGCACGCGCGCCATTTCGAGCCAGACCAGCCCCTCCTCGGCGAAGGAGAAATGCTCGAACAGATGCTCGGCCAGCACCTCGGCCACCGAGGCGTCGGGGTAGGGCAGGGTGGTCGGGTCGATATCGGTTACCACCCCGGCGGCGCGGGCGATGCGGTCGATATTCACCCAGCCCGGCAGCACCCTTGTGCCGCAACCGAGATGCAGCCGCGGCGCGGTGGCGGCGATGCCGTCCATCGGCGCCGCTCAGGCGGCGGCGCGGCGGGGAGCACCCGCGCGCGCGGCCAGTTCCAGGGCATGCATGGTCAGATCCACCTCCGGGACAAGGGCGCCGGCGGCCGCGATGGCCTCGGCCAGGGCGGAGGCGTGAAACCGCGCCTCCAGCGGCGAACAGGGATCGAGGGCGGCGATCCGCCCGGGCAGCCAAGCGGCCAGCCCGGCCGCCTCGGCGCGCATCGGCTCGCGCCAGCGGGCGCGGAAGATCGCCACCGCGTCCTCCATCAGCCCCAGCCGGACGTTGTGGGGCAGCGCCACCGCGGCGAACATCTCGAGATGCGCCCAGGCGGTGGTGATAAGCGGGGTGCGCCAGCGCGCCTCGGCCAGCGTATCGTCGAGCGGCAGCCCAACCCGCCCCTGCGCGGTGGCCGCGCGCGCCAGGGTCAGCACCGGCCGGCCGCCGTCGCGGCGAAAGTACAGCACGTCCGGCACATGACGGATCTCGCCCCACAGCGCGAGTTCGGCCAGCACCACATGATCCCACCCGGCGCGATAGCGGATCGGCGACAGACGCTCGGTGGCGGCGCGGCGATACACCCCCCAGAACGACGGCGAGGAGGTGTAGCGCGCCATCACCTGCCGGGCCCGGGCCGGCGCATCGGGTGCAGTCGCGTCCAGCCGGTGCTCGGGCGGATAGACGGCGCGTACCGTATCGGTGCCGGTGAAGATCAGCCCGCCGGCGTGGCACATCGCGCAGTCCGGATGCGCCATCAGCACCGCCATGCAGCGGGCGACGAAATCGGGGGCGATCAGATCGTCGGCCGATTTCGGCATGACGAAGTCGGCATCGCCCAACCAGAAGCCACGCTGGAACGCGGCCACCGCGCCGCCGTTATGCCGGAGGCGGAGCAGCCGGATCCCGGGACGATCGGCATAGGCCGCCAGCACCGCGGCGGTGGCGTCGGTGGAGCCGTCGTCGATCAGGGTCAACCGCAGCGCGGGCCAGGTCTGGGCCAGCACGCTCTCGATCGCGGCCCCCACCGTGGCCGCGCCGTCATGGACGAACAGGTTGACATCCACGACCGGCAGGTCGGGCATCGGGCCATACTCCCGCAATCGCGGGCAGCATGGGCGTGCCGCCTTTCCGTTCGGTTAATGCCGGATCAGCCCCCCGCCAGCCCGCGCCCGAGCACCACCAGCGCCGTGCCCAGCCCGGCCAGCACCGCGCTCAGCGGCTTGTCGGCGAGCCACAGAAGGGCCTG
>JAKAZN010000348.1 GCA_021815835.1 Pseudomonadota bacterium | reverse complement strand
AGGGAATTCCGGTGCGGTTATGGGTCGATCTGCAGGATACCGGGTTATCGGCCGTGTATCCGCTGTTGTGGGTGTTCTTCCTGATCGGGCTGCCGCTGCCGCTGGCGCTGGGGCTATGGGCGCGCGGGCGTCATGCGCGCTGAGCCGGCCCCCATTGCACCCCCGCCCACCCCGGCCGCCGCCGCGCCGGGCCTGGCGATCGATCTGCGGCTGCGCCATCCGGTGCCGCTTGCCGCCCGCTTCACCGTCCGTGGCTTCACCGCGTTGCTGGGTGCGACCGGGGAGGGAAAATCGACCCTCCTCAAGGCTCTGGCCGGGCTATTGCCTGGGGACGGCACGCCGTTCGACGGCCTGCCGCCGCATCGCCGGCCGGTGGGCTATCTGCCGCAAGGCGCCGGGCTGTTCCCGCATCTGTCGGTGTGGCGCAACGTGGCCTTCGCGCTGGACGGACCAAGGGCCGCGCGGCGGGCCGCGGCGCTGGGCTGGCTGGACCGGCTGGGCCTGGCCGGGCTGGCGGACCGGATGCCGTCCGCCCTGTCCGGCGGGCAGCGCCAACTGGTGGCGCTGTTGCGCGCGCTGGCGCGGCACCCGGCGCTGCTGTTGCTGGACGAACCCACGGCGGCGCTGGACCCCGGCACCGCCGAGACCGTGATGGCCGAGCTGATCGCGCGGCTGCGCGAGGTGGGCGTGCCCGCCCTGGTCGCCACCCATGACGCGCGGCTGGCGGCGATGGCGGATCATCTGGCGGTCATGCATGGCGGGCGCGTCGCGCAGGAGGGGCCGCCGGCGGAGGTGTTCTCCGCCCCGGCCGATCCGGTGGCAGCGCGGCTGCTGGGCTGGCGGAACCTGTTCGCGGGTACGGTACGCGGCGGGGACGCGCTGGGCTGGTCCGAGGCCGGGGTGACGCTGCGGCTTGCGGCGCCCGCCGCGGCGTTACCGGGCGTGGGCGTGCCCTGGGGGGTGTCCGCCGGTGCCCTGCGGCTGCTGCCGCCGGGGCCGAGCGGGGCAGGGCGGGACAACCGGGTGTCCGGCGTGGTGACCGCGTGCCACAGCCTGAGCGACCGGGCGGTGGTCACAGTCGCGGTGGGGACGGTCAACCTGACGGTCGTGGTGGCGCCCGGAGCCGTGCCGGCACCGGGGGATCCGGTGACCCTTGCGATCCCGGCCGAGGCGATCCTGGTCTGGCCGGGCGCGCTTACGTCCTGACCATCCGGCGCGGCAGGCCCAGCGCGGCGATGCCGAGGCATCCGATCAACAGCAGCGCCCAGGCCGGCGGCTCTGGCACGGGCTGCGACAGGGTTACGCCGGCGGCGTTGGCCGCGATCGAAGGGTCAAGCGCGTACGAGGCCGATCCCCCGTTCAACGCGAAGATGCCGGGCGTGAGCGTGGCCACCCCAGACCCGGAATCGTAGCTGAACAGGGCGGGGTTGGTCAGCACGTCGAGACTGAACGACCCGTTCGAGGCGAGGAACGACGTGGTGGTCAGGGTAATTTGCCCGTAACTGCCTTGGGTGCTGGCGGCCACGTCCACCGTGGCCCCCGAGAAATCCGTGATCGACCCGTTGTTGGCGTACGACCCGGTGATGCCCGATAATGAAAAGCTGCCGTTCCCGGTACCAACCTGCAACTGGCTGGGCAGCCCGAAACTGAGCACAAACGGTGCGACGGCGAACGGCGCGATTCCGGTAGGGTTCGTGTAGGTGCCGAAGATCGACACGGTATCCAGCGCGGAGGGCAGCGGCGTTGCCGCGACGGGCGCGGGAAACGTGATCGCGACCAGCGCCCGGGCAGGCGGCGCGGCGAGGAGAGCGGCGGTCAGTGCAATACCGCAGCAGACGGCACGAAACATGGACGGGACCCTTAACGGTTCAGCAACTTAGGGATGGGGAGAGATACGAGATTGCCAAGATCGCAACCCGAAATTCATGTCGCAACCCGTGACCTAACTCCATTGCGACAGCGGGATCAGAACGCACCGCATCCCCGGGTGACCAGCAATCCCACCGCATGTTGGCGGAATCGCCGCCGATAGACCGACATGGCCCAGCGCACCGAGGCCAATGCGCCCGGCTGGTCCGGCAGCGCGACCAGCACGTCCTTCGTCGCCTCCCGCACCGTCCGTCCGCTGGCCGGATCGCGCCAGACGCCGCGGGCATCGCGCACCGTGTAGCCCTTCGGGAACGCGCGGGAGAGCGTATCGGCCGCGAACCGATCCCAGGCCGCACGGCCGACCGTGCCCGGGTGCGGGCCGCCGATCGCGCGGCCGAAGAACAACTCGGCTATCCGCATCGGGCGCGTACCGGCGGGGCAACGATGCGGGGGCGGCTCCGAGACGGGCCTCGCGGCCGCCGCGGGCAGCACCCACACCACGCCCAGCGCCAGCAGCGCGAGGCGCCGGATCACCGCCATCCCCGCCGGTTCGCACCGGCGAGGGCGCGCTGTCACAGCGCGGCCAGGATCGCTTCCGCCTTGCTCACCTCGAACCCGCCGGGCGGTTCCACGGCCAGGTGGGTGACTTTACCGTCCTCGGCGATCAGCGCGTAACGCTGGCTGCGCACACCCATGCCGCGGGCCATCAGGTCCAGTTCGAGGCCCAGCGCCTTGGCGAACGCCGCCGAGCCGTCGGCCAGCATCAGGACTTTGCCGTCCGTCCCCTGGTCCTTGCCCCAGGCGCCCATCACGAACGCATCGTTGACCGCGATGCAAGCGACGGTGTCCGCGCCCTTGGCGCGCAGCGCGTCGATATTCTGCACGAAGCCCGGCAGATGGCGCGCCGAGCAGGTGGGGGTGAAGGCGCCGGGCACGGCGAACAGCACCACTTTCTTGCCCTTGAAAATCTCGTCGGTGGAGATCTCCTTCGGCCCTTCGGCGGTGGCCTGCATCAGTTTCATGGCGGGGATGGTCTCGCCAACCTTGATCGTCATGGCTTGCCTCGTTTTCCCTTGGTGGCGCGCGCCCCGCATATGGGGCTGGTCCTGGTTGCGTCCGGTTGCCCGGGCGGAGGGAGACCCTTAGCCCGGACCGCCGGACCTGTCACGGTGCTTGCCGCCGGCCCCGCCGGCGTGCCATGCTGCACCGCAGTATCCGGGCAGGACGCACCAGTCACCTTCCGTAACCCGGGCCGCCCTCGCGGCCCCGATCCGAAGGTCGCCCCATGCTGGATCATCCGCTGGTCAATCTGTTCGCCCACACGACCCCCGCCGACACCGAATGGCGCCAGGACGGGTTGCGCGATTTCTTCCTGTACAAGGACCTGGGCGTGGCCGCCGCCACCGGCGGGCGCGTCATCGCGCAACTGGTCAAAGCCGCCCGCGCGCCCGAGGAAGGCACCGGCTGGCATCATCACGTCGCCGATTTCCACATCGTGCTGATGCTGAAGGGCTGGGCGCGCTTCATGTACGAAGACAAGGAGCATCTGGTCGCCGCCGGCGACTGCGTCCATCAGCGTCCGGGGATCGTGCACTATCTGTTCGACTACTCGCCGGACATGGAATACCTGGAAGTGGTCGGGCCGGCCGATTTCAGCACGGTGGAGAGGGACTACCCCGCCCCGATCCCGCCACCCACACCCTGGGACTGATCAGAACTCGACTTCCAGATCCTCGATCTGCTCGGGTTCGGCCATCGCCGCCTCGGTCCATTCCACCAGATCGGGCCAGGCGGCGATGTGCGCGGCATAG
>JAKAZN010000347.1 GCA_021815835.1 Pseudomonadota bacterium | reverse complement strand
GATCGCGCGGCTTGTCGCGACCATGCGCTCGATCGGACCGATGGGAACGATCTCGCCCGCCAGGCGCTTCAGCGTGCCCATGACCAGCGGCGCCTGATCGAGCAGGGCCTCGGCCATCGCCATCGCTTCCGCCTCGTGCTGGCCGGGTTTCGTCACCCGGTTCACGAAGCCCACGTCATAGGCCCGTTGGGCGGGAATCTTCGTCCCCAGCAGCATCATCTCCATCGCCAGATGATGCGGCATCCGCGTCACCAGCGAGGAGATCATGCCGCCCGTGACGCCGAGCTTCGCCTCCGGATAGTAGAACTGGGTGGTCTCGGAGGCGACCAGCAGGTCGCACATCATCACCACCACCACGCCCCCGCCCACGCACCAGCCGGAGGTGGCGGCGATGATCGGCTTCTCCGTGCTGAACCCCACGCCGGGGATGCAGCGCCAGAGCTCCGGCAGATCCGATACGTCCGCCCCGGCGGTGAAGGCGCGCTCGCCGGCGGCCGACAGGATCGCCACGCGCTGATCGGAGGCGTCGAACGCCTGGAACGCGCGTTGCAACTCGACCGCGACGGCGGCCGAGATCGCGTTCAGCCGGTCCGGCCGATTGATGCGGATAATCGAGACGAGGCCGCGTTCCTCGACCGTGACGACGCTCATTCAGAGTTCCCCCAGGAAGGCCTTCACATGCGCGGCGACGAATTCGGCGGTCGCGGCGATCCCCGATTGCACCGGGATAGGGGCGGAGGCAAGCCGCGCGGCGTGCGCGACGGGGTCCGCGCCCTGTGTGGGCAGATGGGCCGCGGCGACGCCGAGGCTCGATTGCAGGGCGTTGGCGGGCAGCGCCTTGGCGGCGGTGAGGATCTCCGGCGAGGGCGGCGGGATCGGCGGAATGCCGATGCTGGCGGGGCCGGGATTGGCGGGCTGCGCGGTCAGGAAGGGCAGCAGGCTGGGCGCGGCCCCGTCGCGCGCGGTCAGCGGGCCGAGGGCGAATAATTCGCGCAAGGTGGCGATGATGCTGGTGTGGTCGAACGGCACCGCGCCGGGCGCGCGCAGGATGCTGGCCGGCGGCACATAGGGCGACAGAAACGCGACCGGCACCCGCACGCCGAACCGGTCGAAGCCGAAGCCGTCCGGCGACGGGCCGCCGGGCGGCGTCGCCGCCGGCGGGGTGACGTGATCGTAGCAGCCGCCATGCTCGTCATAGGTGACGATGAACAGGGTCCGGTCCCAGCTCGGCCGGGCGCGCAGCGCGTTGTAGGTGACGGCGATCAGTTGCTCGCCATAGGCGACATTGTGCGGCGGGTGCTGGTCGTTCGGCAGATCGCCGGTCACGATGTCGGTGAAGTAGCGCGGCTCGATGAAGCTGTAGGCGGGCAGGGCGTCGTTTGCGACATCGGCCAGGAATTGCGGGTAGCGGGCGAATCGCGTGGGCGCGTCGGGCCAGAGCCGCGACAGGGTCGCGCTCTGCGGGAAATCGTGGAAGTAGATGCGCCAATCGCGGCCGGCCTCCGCCAGCAGGTTGAACACGGTCTTCATCCCGAACGGCAGATGCTCGGGCGCGTTGTTCACGTAACCGCCGGCGGTGCCGCAATGGACGAAGAAGCGGTTGGGCCAGGTCTGGCAGGGGGCGGAGGCGAACCAGGCGTCGCTGATCCCGAACGCGGTGCCGAGCGCGCTCAGCACCGGCACCTGGCCGGGCGTGAAATAATGCATCGGCGCGCGCGGATCGTAGGCCTTCGCCGCCGGCTTCTGGCGCATGTAGTTATCGACGAAGCCGTCCATGGGGGAATCGAGGAACAGCCCCTCGGTCTGCATCCGGATATCGGTGAAAAGCTCGCCCGGATCGGGATCGGGGATGGTGGCGGTGAGCGCGGTCATGCCCGGATCGTTCCAGACCGGCATGGTCCGGGCGGGGCCGGAGGGCGGATGCCAGGTATTGGCCTCCGCGCCCGAAAGACCGTCGAAGCCCGGCGTGCCATCGCGCAGCTTGCCCATCATGGTGTCGAAGGAGCGGTTCTCCAGCATCAGCACGACGACGTGTTCGATCGGCATGGCCGCTCCCCCTCACCCGATCCCCCTCCCCCGAGGCGGGGGAGAGGGGTGGCGGTCGGTCTAGATTCCCTCGATCACCTCACCAAATCGCTTCCAGGTGCTTCCGTCCCACTTGGCGAGCTGCATCGCCTTGGTGGGATGGTAGTTGGTCGGGCTGGTGTTGACCTTGACGCCCGGCAACAGCACCGGCACCTCCAGGTCGTGGATGTTGGTCGCCTGCTTCATCACATTGGCGCGGGAGAAATTGCCCTTGCACTGCTCCAGCACCTTCCACATCGTGTAGCTCAGGCCGTAGGCGGCGATGTAGCCGCCATCGGTCACATCCCCGTGCGGCAGGTATTTCGCCATGAAGGCGCGGAACTGCTTCATGCCGGCGTCGTTGTCCCACGCCGGATCGGTGCTGTCCTTCAGATAGAGGCCGCTCAGCATCCCGATCGCGTTCTGCTCCCCCGCGGGCTTCATCACCGAGCCGACCGAGATCGCCACGTTGGTCATGAAGAACATCGGGTGCCAGTTGAGGCTGTGCACCTTGCGGATCGCCTGGGCGGCGAACTTCGGCGTTGCGGCGACCAGCAGGGTGTCGGCGCCGGCGGCCTGCAACTCGGTGATCTGGGAATCGACCGTGGGGTCCGTCACCTCGTAGCTGGTGACCTTGACCACATGCTTGCCCCAGTCCTTGCCCAGCACGTCGCGCACGCCGGCCGGGTAATCCTTGCCGAAATCGTCGTTCTGGAACAGGATCCCGAGCTTGGCGTTCGGCTTGTTCTTGAGCATGTATTTCGTATAGATCTGCGCTTCCGCGCGGTAGCTCGGCTGCCAGCCGATGGTCCAGGGGAATTGCTTGTAGTTGCCCCATTTGTCGGCGCCGGTGGCGACGAACAGCTGCGGCACCTTCTTGTGGTTGCAGTAGCGCTCGATCGCCGAATTGGTCGGCGTGCCCAGGGTGGCGAACAGGAAATCGACCTTGTCCTGTTCGACCAGGCGGCGCACCTGCTCCACCGTCTTGGGCGGGCTGTAGCCGTCGTCGTAGGAGATGAAATCGATCTTGTGGCCTGCCACGCCGCCGTGTTCGTTCACCATGCGGAAGAACGCGGTCTCGAGATGGCCGAGCACGCCATAGGCGGAGGCCGGGCCGCTATAGGGACTGGTGTTGCCGATCTTGATCGAATGCGCCGTCACGCCCGGCGTCGCGGCGCGGGCGGTCGGGATGATCGAGGGCGCGAGGGAAGCGGCGGCGGCCGCCACCCCCGCCGTCAGGGCCGTACGTCTGGTGATCGTCATGAACGTGATTCCTCGGTTTCTTGATGGCGCGCCCGGCCCGCCACAAGGCGCCCGGGCGCGGGGCGAGCCTGCCTGCGCCCGGGCGCGGAGACAACCCGCGCCCCGGATCGGCCGCGGCAATCGTGGCCGGCGCATATCCGAAGGATGGATTTGCACGACCACCCGATGCGCGAGCCTGGATGAAGATTTCAGGGATGAGCATTGCCGCTCTTCGCTGTTTGCTGGGGGTAGCGGCGCGGCCCGCCTACCGGCCACGCGGTTTCTTCCGGCCCGTTAACGGTCCCTTAGAACTTCCGTGGTCTTATAGGCCCCGTGACCAACGCCCCACCCCATCCCATCACCGCGCGCTTCACC
>JAKAZN010000346.1 GCA_021815835.1 Pseudomonadota bacterium | reverse complement strand
CGACACCCCGTCAGCCCCCGGAAACACCGAGGCGAGCGCCGCCGGCCCCAGCCCCAGATGCCCCGCCAGCACGCCCTTGGCCACCGCGCGCAGATCGGTGGTCGGCGCCAGATCGCGGTTCTGGAACAGCCGCCCCCCGCCCAACCCCGGCCAGTCCGCGACCACCCGCCCGCCGGCTACCGCGCCGCCGGCCAGGAACGCCACCGTCGCCGTGCCGTGATCGGTGCCGCCGGTGCCGTTGATCCGCGCGGTGCGCCCGAACTCGGTCATCGCCAGCACGACCGTCCGCCGCCATTCCGCCCCCAGCGACGCCTTCAGCGCCGCCAGCCCGGCATCGAGCGTGGTCAGCATGAACCGCAGTCGCGGCACCTGGCCCACATGCGTATCCCAGCCCTCGATCTCCAGCGCCGCGAGGCGCGGACCGTCGGGCCGCGCGAGCAAGGTCCCGGCGGCCCCCGCCAGCGCGGCGAAACCGTGATCGCGTTTGCCGCGCGCCGGATGGCCCTGCGCGCCCAACGCGGCGTCGGTGAAGCCGAGTTCGCGCAGCCCCTCGCGCAGTGCCGGCCCGATCACCGGGTCGCGCCCGGCCAGCGCGGCGGCGCGGTCATAGAGATCGGGCGCCACCGGCCCGAACCCCGCCGGCGCCCAGCCGCCCACCCGCGCCGTGCCGCGCAGGAGCAGCGGCATATCGACCCCGATCGCCATGGCCGCGCCCGCCGCCGGCGCCGGGCCCGAAACCGGCAGCACCGCGGCCACGCGATTGAGCCAGCCGCTGTCCAGCCGGTGATCGGCCCCGCTCTCCAGATCGTCCTGCGCCTCGAAATGGCTGCGCACCCGCCACGGGCCGGCAACCGCGTGGACCGGCAGGAACTCGCCCGCGCGATACATCGCGAGCGTCCGGACCAGCGCCGGATGCAACCCGTAGAACCCGCCGAGATCGCCCATCCCGCCGGGCTGGCCCGGCGCCGGCGGCACCAGCTTGGCGCGCAAATCCGCCAGCGCCGGATCGCCGTACGGCACCACCGCCGACATCCCGTCCAGCGCGCCGCGCAGGATGATGACGACAAATCGCCGCTCCCCGCCCGCGTCGGCAAACGCCAGCGAGGATCGGCCCAGGCTCGCCGCGGCCCCGAGGCCGAGCAGCGCGCCGCGTCGCGTGAGGGTCATCATGGTCAGCGCCTCTGGAATTCGGGAGCGGAGAGCAGCAGCGCGAGCGCGTCGCGGCGCGACCCGGCCCGCGCCATCGCCTGGCGCGTCGCCGGGCGCAGCCGCGGACCCAAGGTGGCCTCGGCGAGCCCATCCCCCGCATGCGGCATGCGCCCGGCCAGGGCATGGGCGTAATCCACCCGGCGCAGCATCGCCTCGGGCGCCGCCCAGTCGGACGCGCGATCGCCCCAGCCATTGGGTTGCGGCGCCGCCCAGAGCGGCTGGCCGAGCAACCGGAGCACGTAGAGGGTTGGCTTCGGCGCCTCCCGCATCCCGAGCCCGCGCAGGGTGGCGATGACCCAGTCCTGCGGCGCGCGCAGCTTCGTCTCGGGCCGCCAGGCGCCCGGCAGCCCGATCAGCGCCGCGGCGGCGGCGCCGAGATCCCCGCCCGTCGCGCTCAGCACGCCGGCGATGCGCGCCACGTCGGCCTCCGGCGGGTCATCGGCGACGAAATGGCGGACGAGCTCCCGCGCCAGATGGCGATGCGTCGCCTTGTGGTTCGCCAGGAACGCCAGTACTGCGTCCCCGCCCGCTTCTCCGGGCGGGAACCGGTGGCCGAGCACGGTCTGCGCGCCCGGTTCATGGGCGAAGCGGCGGAACAGGAACCCGGGCGGGTCGCCCTTCATGTTAATCGACCAACCGGTCAGGATGCGGGCGTACGACGTGACATCGGCCTGGGTGAAGCCGGAGGCGAGGCCGACCGTGTGCAGTTCCAGGCTCTCGCGCGCCAAATTCTCGTTCAACCCGCGCCCGGTGCGCCGTCCGGCCGGGCTGTCCGGGCCGATCGAGAAGGCGTTGTTCAGATAAAGCAGCATCGCCGGGTGGTGCATCACCGCGGCCAGCATCGCGCCGAAGCGGCCGGTGACATGGGGGCGGATCGCCTCGGCGATGAACGGTCCGGCCAGCCCCGCGATCGGCCCGCCGCGCATCGAGACGGTGAAGTGATTGGCCCAGAACCACACCAGCCGCTCGCGGAAGGGCTGATCGGTGGTCAGCGCCTGGGTCAGGAAATCATGCGAGTCGCGAAGGAACAGCTTGCGCGTGCGGGCCTCGGCCGGCTTCGGCTTGTCGCGGCGATCGGCGCGGAGCGCCTCCAGCGCCGCGCCGGTCTCGGGGCTCGGCGCCGGGCCTGCGGCGGCCAGTTGGGCGCGCAGCCAGGCGCGGGGATCGGGCGGGACCGGTTCCGTGCCCCGTCGGCCGAGGCCGAACCGGGTCAAAGCCTGCACTGCGTCGCTGTCCATGGGCAAGGTCCCGGAGGAGAAGAAAGCCACGATCTTTTACCCCGAACCCCGGTAACCGACGGTGACGAAGGGCAACGCGGCGGACGCATGCAAGCACTGCAAGGGTGAATGAAGCCTTGCAAAATCGGACCTCCTGGCGCACATGGGCCTCCGTTCAGAACCGACGGCCGTGACGGCCGGACACCACGGGCGCGCTCAAGCCGCTTCGCCGGGAAACCGGGAAGCCTTGCCGCGCCCGTCGTGGTATGGAGACACCTATGCCCGCCACCGACCTCGCCCGCATCCGCAACATCGGCATCACGGCCCATATCGACGCCGGGAAGACCACCACGACGGAGCGGATCCTGTACTACACCGGCGTCTCGCACCGGATCGGGGAGGTGCATGACGGCAACACCACCACCGACTACATGGAGCAGGAGCGCGAGCGGGGCATCACCATCACCTCCGCCGCCGTCACCTGCGAGTGGCAGGACCACCGCATCAACATCATCGACACCCCCGGCCACATCGATTTCAACATCGAGGTGAACCGCTCGCTCCGCGTGCTGGACGGCGCGGTCTTCATCATCGAGGGCGTGGCCGGCGTGCAGCCGCAGTCGGAGACCAACTGGCGCCTCGCCGACCGCTACAACGTGCCGCGCGTCATCTTCATCAACAAGCTGGACCGCACCGGGGCGGATTTCTTCCGCGCCTTCGCGACCCTGAAGGAAAAGCTCGACATCGTCGCGCTCGCCCTGCAGCTGCCGATCGGGATCGAGGACAAGTTCCTCGGCGTGGTCGACCTGGTGCGCATGAAGGCGATCGTCTGGGAAGGCGGCGAGCTCGGCGCGAAGTTCCACGACGAGGAGATCCCCGCCGAGCTGCTCGAACAGGCGAAGGAATACCGCCAGATCCTGCTCGATACCGCGCTCTCGGTCGATGACGCGGCGATGGAGGAGTATTTCGACAAGGGCGACGTGGCGGAAGATACCCTGAAGCGCTGCATCAAGGCCGGCACGATCTCGGGCGCGTTCCGCCCGGTGCTCTGCGGCACCGCCTTCAAGAACAAGGGCGTGCAGCCGCTGCTGGACGCGGTGATCGACTACCTGCCCTCCCCGATCGACGTGCCCGGCATCTCGGTTGCCGCCGGTGAGGGCGAGGAGGACGGCGAACATTCCGACCGCCGGCGCATCAAGGCCGATCCGGACGCGCCCTTCGCCGGGCTCGCGTTCAAGATCATCAACGACAAATACG
>JAKAZN010000345.1 GCA_021815835.1 Pseudomonadota bacterium | reverse complement strand
GCGTAGCATCCCCCCAGGCGGACCATCCAGAAGGCTGGCCCCTGAGGGAGGGAGATGCCAGATGAATTTCGACTTCTCGGACGAAAGCCGCCTGCTGCGCGATCAGGCGCGCCGGTTCCTGGCCGAACGCTGCCCGCCCACGCTGGTGCGCGCGGCGCTGGACGCGCCTCCGCCGGAGGTCGCCGCGCTGTGGGGCGACATCGCCGGGCTCGGCTGGCTCGGCGCCGGCCTGCCGGAAGCGCATGGCGGCGCGGGGCTCGGGGCGGAGGCGGTGTGCGTGCTGGCCGAGGAGCTTGGGCGCGCGCTGGCCCCGGTGCCGTTTCTGTCCGGCATCTGTCTCGCCGCCGAAGCGATCGCGCGCGCCGGCAGCCCCGCCCAGCAGGCGCTCTGGCTGCCGTGCCTGGCGGCGGGGGAGGTCCGCGCCGCGCCCGCGCTGGCCGCCGGCGCCGGCGAACCCGGCCCGCGCGCGATCCGCGCGGTGCTGCGCGCCGGGACGATCGACGGCGAGGCATGGCCGGTCCCGGACGGCATGGACGCCGCCGCCTTCGTCGTGGCCGCGCTGGATCAGGATGTGCCGGTGCTGGCGCTGGTGGAGGCTTCCGGTCCGGGCGTGGAACGTAGCCATCTGGCAACGATCGATCCCTCCCTGCCGCACGCGCGCGTGACGTTCCGCGCGGCACCGGCTGCGATCCTGCCCGCGGCGCGGGGATGGGCCGCGATCGCCGCGATCCTCGATCGCGCCGCGGTGCCGGCCGCCTTTGCCGCGGTCGGCGGGGCCACGGCGGCGCTGGAGCGCGCGGTCGCCTATGCCAAGGAACGCCACGCCTTCGGCCGGCCGATCGGGTCGTTCCAGGCGATCAAGCACAAGCTCGCCGATGTCTATGTCGCGGTGGAACTGGCGCGGTCGAACGCCTGGTACGCATGCTGGGCGCTGGAGGCGGATGCCGGCGCGCTGCCCCTGGCCGCGGCCACGGCGAAGGTTTCCGCCGATACGGCATTCTTCCACGCGGCGAAGGAGAACATCCAGACCCATGGCGGCATCGGCTTCACCTGGGAAGCCGACGGGCATTTGTTCTACCGCCGCGCGCAATTGCTGGCCCACGCGATCGGTGGGCCGCGCTTCTGGAAGGAACGCACGGTCGCCGCCCTCGAAACGACCAACGCCGCGTAAAGGATCCACCGCGATGGATTTCGACGACACGCCCGATGAAGCCGCGTTCCGCGCCGAGGCGCGCGCGTTTCTCGACTCCCGCCGCCCGCGCAAGGACCGCGCCCGCGCCGCGTCCCGCTACGGCGATGTCGGACCGAGCGAGATCGCGGCGGCCAAGAACTGGCAGGCGCAAAAGGCCGATGCCGGATTCGCCGGGATCACCTGGCCCGCCGAATGGGGCGGACGCGGCGGGGACCCGATGCAGCAGATCATCTGGAACCAGGAGGAGGCGGGCTACGACGTGCCCTATAACGTCTTCCTGATCGGCCTCGGGATGTGCATCCCCACCCTGATCGCCTACGCGGATCGCGACGTGCTGGCCCGCTTCGTGCGCCCGGCGCTGCGGGGCGACGAGATCTGGTGCCAGCTCTTTTCCGAACCCGCCGCCGGATCGGACGTGGCCGGCCTGCGCACCAGCGCCCGGCGCGACGGCGCGGGCTGGGTGGTGAACGGGCAGAAGGTCTGGACCTCCGGCGCGCATTATTGCGATTACGGTCTGTTGTTGGCCCGCACCGATCCCATGGTGCCGAAACATGCCGGCCTGACCGCGTTCTGGATCGACATGAAGGCCCCGGGCGTGGAGATTCGTCCGATCCACCAGATGTCCGGCGGATCGAACTTCAACGAGGTGTTCTTCACCGATCTGCGGCTGGAGGACCGCCAGCGCCTCGGCGCCCCTGGTCAGGGCTGGAAGGTGGCGATCACGACCCTGATGAACGAGCGCCTGGCGGTGGGCGAACCAAGGCGGCCGGATATCCACGATCTGATCGAGCTTTGCCGCATGACCGAGATCGACGGACGGCCGGCGATCGCCGATTCGGCGGTGCGGATGAAGCTCGCCGAATGGTGGGCCGACAGCGCGGGGCTGACCTATACGCGGTTCCGCACCCTGACGGCATTGTCGCGCGGGCAGACCCCGGGACCGGAAAATGCGATCGCCAAGGTGGTGAACGCGACGAAACTGCAGGCGATCGCCGCGTTCGGAATGGACCTGCTGGGCCAGGCGGGCGCGGTCATGGACCCCGCCCTCGCGCCGATGGCCGGATTGTTCCAGGACGGACTGCTCGCCGCGCCGGGTCAGCGCATCGCCGGCGGCACGGACGAGATTTTGCGGAATATCATCGCCGAGCGCGTTCTGGGCTTGCCGGGTGACGTGCGGGTGGACAAGGATGCCCCGTTCAGTCGAAGTGGGCGGTAACGAACAAGGACGGAAGGAAACGGGGATGGCGTCGGACCGGCAGACGGCAATCGTGACGGGCGCCGGCAGCGGCATCGGGCGGGCGATCGCGCTCGGCCTGCTCGGCGCCGGCGTGGATGTGGCGGCCGTGGATCGGGAGGAAGCCTGGCTCGGCACCCTGACCGAGGCGGCCGCCGCCGCGCGTCCGGCCGGCGCGTTGCAGACCATCGCGGCCGATCTTTCGCACCCCGACAGCTTCGCGCGCATCGTCTCGGGCGTGCTCGCGCGATTCGGCAAGATCGACGTGCTGGTCAACAATGCCGGCGTGGGCCAGGGCGCCATCCGGGCCGATCAGCGGCGCAACCCGATCCGATTCTGGGAAATCACGCCCGAGCAGTGGTCGCGCTTCGTCGCGGTGAACGCAACCGCGCCCCTGATGATGGCGCGCGCGGTGGCGCCGCACATGATCGAACGCAAGCGCGGGCGGATCGTCGGCGTGACCACCAGCCTCGGGACCATGATCCGCGGCGGCTACACCTTGTACGGCGCGTCCAAGGCCGCGGCCGAGGCGGCGCACGCGGTGATGGCCGCCGATCTCGCGGGCACCGGCGTCACCGTGAACGTGCTGGTGCCGGGCGGCATGACGGATACGCGCATCATTCCGGAAGCCGAGGTCGCGGCGCGGGAGAAGCTGATCCGGCCCGAGGTGATGGTCCCGCCGCTGCTGTGGCTGATATCCGACGCGGCGCGGGACGTGACGGCGCGGCGCTTCCTCGCGGTGCACTGGGACGCCACGATGCCGCCGGCCCAGGCGGCGGAGAAATGCGGCGCGCCGATCGCCTGGACCAGCATCGGGGTCCTGCCGATCGAACCCGATTGAAGACCGCGCCAATGCCCGCCCGCATCAACCGCGCGATCGAACTCCTGGCCCAGGACCAGGCGATCTACTATGCCGGCCCGCATTCGGGCCATGTGCTGACCCGCGCCCAGGGGCGCGCGGACGCCGCCACCTGGGCGGATTACATCAATGTCGGCATGGAACATGGCGCCTTCGACATGACCGGGCTGGCGGACTACATGGCCGGCTTGATCGAAGCCGGTCCCACCCGATCCGGCCACCGCTGCCCCGCCGTGATCGTCGAAGCGCCGGTGAACGGGATCGACGCCGATCACGTGCGCTTCGCCGCCTGGCAGTTCCGCCAGATCCTGGGCCGTGGCGTGCACGGAATCCTGCTGTGCCAGGCGGAGACGGCGGACGCGACCCGCGCCTTCGTCGAAGCCTGCCGCTATCCGCACCAGGCGGGGGGGG
>JAKAZN010000344.1 GCA_021815835.1 Pseudomonadota bacterium | reverse complement strand
ACAGCGCCCGCCGCCAGGGCTTCTGATGCGCGACCTGACCCAGTACGCGCCCGCGCACCGCTTCCAGCACGCGCGGCACCGCGGCCATCAGGGTCGGGCGGATCGTCAGCAGATCGGCGCTCAGATGTTCCACCCCCCGCGCATAGACCGTCTCCACCCCAAGGCCGGGCAGGAAGAACGTGCCGACCGTGTGTTCGTAGCTGTGCGCGATCGGCAGATAGGACAAATAGATATCCCCCGGCCCGAGATGCAGCGGGCGGATCAGCGCCGCGGCGCCCCGGCAATTGGACAGGATCGAGCGGTGCGGCAGCATCACGCCGCGCGGCGCGCCCCCGGTGCCGGAGGTGTAGATCAGGCAGGCGAGGGTCTCGGGCGGAATCGCGGCGGCGGCGCGGACGATATCATCCGGCGGCGCGGGATCGGCGGTCAGCGCGGCCCAGGCCATCACCCGCCGGACGCCGGGGTATTCCGCCGCCGCCTCGTCCAGGGTCACCATCAGATCGATTCCGCCGATCCGGGCCGCGGCTTCCCCGACCGTCTCCGCCAGCTTCGCCCCGGCCACGATTACGCCGCGCGCCCCGCAATCGCGCAGGATATGCGCGTGATCGGCGACCGTGTTGGTGACATAGGCCGGCACCGGCACGGCGCGGATCGCCATCAGCGCAGTCTCGGCGATCGGGTATTCGGGCCGGTTGCCGGCGACGATCGCCACCCGGTCCCCCGGCGCGATCCCCGCCGCCGCCAGGCCGCGCGCGAGGGAGGCGACGGCGCGGGCGAATTCGCCCCAGGAGGTGGCGTGCCACGCCCCCTCCCGGAACGCCCGCAGCATCGGCCGCCCGGCCCAGGCGCGTGCCCGATCCAGCAGCATCGCGGCCAGATTCGGCCCGAAGGGGCCGGTTTCCGTCGTTTGGTCCACATTTCCTCCGCCGACATGGCTGCCCTTTGACGGGGGCGCGCTCCCGCTTACATGAGGTGCGTCATAGCAGCCCCAGGATGGTCCGTAATGCGGCGAAATTGTTCCCCCACAGGCGCCGCCGGCGCGGCCTCCCCGGCCGAGACGGATCTGCCCCGCCCGGAGCTGCCCCGCTGGGATCTGCGCGATCTCTATCCGGCGCCGGACAGCCCCGCGGTGGCCGCGGATTTCGCCGCCGCCGCGCGGGAAGCCAAGGATTTCGCCGCCGCCCATGCGGGCCGCCTCGCGGGTATGTCCGGCCGCGCGCTGGCCGGCGCGATCGCCGAATTCGAGCGGATCGAGGAGATCCTGGGCCGCCTTGCCTCCTTCGCCCAGTTGCTGTTCGCCGCCGATTCCACCGATGCCGCGACCGGCCAGTTCTACCAGACCGTCACCGAGCGGGTGACCACGATCAGCAGCGACCTGCTGTTCTTCACCCTGGAGCTGAACCGCCTGGAAGAACCGGTGCTGGAGGCGAAACTCGCCGATCCCGCCCTCGCCACCTGGCGTCCCTGGCTGCGCGATCTGCGCGTGTTCCGCCCGCACCAGCTTTCCGACGAGCTGGAAAAGCTGCTGCACGAAAAGGACGTGACCGGCCACGCCGCCTGGAGCCGGCTGTTCGACGAGACGATGGCCGGGATGCGCATCGACCTGGGCGGCGAATCCCTGACCGTCAGCGCCGTGCTGAACAAGCTGTCGGATCGCGATCGCGCGGTACGCGAGGCCGCCGGACGCGCGGTCGGCGCGGCCTTCGGGGACCGGGTGAAGCTGTTCGCGCTGATCACGAACACGCTCGCCAAGGACAAGTCGATCCACGACGAATGGCGCCACTACCCCGCCCCCGGCAGCGAGCGCAACCGCGGCAACATGGTGGAGGACGAGGTCGTCGCGGCGCTGGTGGCGGCGGTGCGCGCGGCCTATCCCCGCCTGTCGCATCGCTACTACGCGATGAAGGCGCGCTGGCTGGGCCTGGAGAAATTGCAGCATTGGGACCGCAACGCGCCGCTGCCCGACGACGACGATCGGACGATCCCGTGGGACGAGGCGCGGTCGCGCGTGCTCGCCGCCTATGGCGCGTTCAGTCCCGATCTCGCAGCGATCGGCGGACGGTTCTTCGACAAGCCCTGGATCGACGCGACCCTGCATCCCGGCAAATCGGGCGGCGCCTTCGCCCATCCCACCGTGCCGTCCGCGCATCCCTATCTGCTGCTGAACTACCACGGCCGCACCCGCGACGTGATGACCCTGGCGCACGAACTCGGCCACGGCGTGCACCAGGTGCTGGCCGGGGAGGCGCAGGGCTATCTGCGCTCCGCCACGCCGCTGACCCTGGCGGAAACCGCCAGCGTGTTCGGGGAGATGCTGACCTTCCGCGCGCTGCTGGACGCGGAGACCGATCCGCGCCGGCGGCGGATCATGCTGGCCGCCAAGGTGGAGGACATGCTGAACACGGTCGTGCGCCAGATCGCGTTCTATCGGTTCGAGACCCTGCTGCACGACGAACGCAAGGGCGGCGAATTGCTGCCCGAGCGGATCGGCGCGCTCTGGCGGCAGGTGCAGACCGAAAGCCTGGGACCGGCCTTCGAATTCACGCCGGAATACGATGTGTTCTGGGCCTATGTGCCGCATTTCATCCACTCGCCGTTCTATGTGTACGCCTATGCGTTCGGCGATTGCCTGGTGAACGCGCTGTATGGGGTGTTCCGCGGCGGGCATCCGGGGTTCGCGGCGAAATATCTCGATCTGCTGCGCGCCGGCGGCACCAAGCGGCACCGCGAATTGCTGGCCCCGTTCGGCCTGGACGCGGCCGATCCGGCGTTCTGGACCAAGGGCCTCGACGTGATCGCGGGCTTCATCGATGAGCTGGAGGCCGCCGGCTGATGGCCGGGGACGAAGGCAGTTCTCTGTTCGGCGAGATCCGGCGCATGGCGCGGACCTCGGGCGCGATGGGCGGCATCGCGGCGCGCGTGGCGGGCGCGAAGATGTTCGGGATCAAGACCGATCGCGCGGCGCATGCCGAGGATCTGCGCGCGATCCTGGGCGGGCTGAAAGGCCCGCTGATGAAGGTGGCGCAGTTCCTCTCCACCGTGCCGGACGCGCTGCCGGCGGAATATGCGGAAGAACTGGCGCAGCTGCAGGCGAACGCGCCGGCGATGGGGTGGAATTTCGTCCGCCGGCGGATGGCGAGCGAATTGGGGCCGGATTGGGAGAAGCGCTTCGCCTCGTTCTCACGCGAGGCCTCGGCCGCGGCGAGCCTGGGCCAGGTGCATCGCGCCGTGCTGCCGGACGGCACCGAGGTCGCGTGCAAGCTGCAATATCCCGACATGGCGAGCACGGTGGAGGCCGATCTGCGCCAGCTCAAACTGGCGATGGCGATCTATCACCGCATGGACAACGCGATCCAGCACGAGGAAATCTACAAGGAACTGACCGCGCGGCTGCGCGAGGAACTGGATTACGAGCGCGAGGCGGCGCAGATGCGCCTCTATGGCATCATGCTGCGCGATGTGGCGGATGTGCATGTGCCGGTGCCGGTGCCGGGCTATTGCACGAACCGGCTGCTGACGATGACCTGGCTGGAGGGCCGGCCGCTGATGCGCCGGCTGGAGGAGGATCCGCCGGTCGAGGAACGCGCGCGCATCGCGGCGGCGCTGTTCCGGGCGTGGTATGTGCCGTTCTATCGGTTCGGCGTGATCCATGGCGATCCGCATCTGGGCAACTACCAGGTCCGCGCCGATGGATCGGTGAACCTG
>JAKAZN010000343.1 GCA_021815835.1 Pseudomonadota bacterium | reverse complement strand
CTGCTCCCGCGCCGGCCCCACCGGCAATTCCGCCACCTGCAGCAGCAACACCGAGAGCGGCGTGCGCAACTCGTGCGCCACATCGGCGGTGAACTGCTTCTGGATCGCGCGCGAGCGTTCCAGCCGGCTCAGCATCAGATTGAGCGCGGCGACCACGGCAGCCAGTTCGCGCGGCAGGCCGGCGGCAGGCAGCGGCGCCAGGCTGGTGCCCGCTTCCGCCGCCCCGCCCATGCGCCGCGCCTGTTCGGCGATCCGCCCGAGCGGGCGCAGCGCGTTCCTTGTCGCCAGCAGCATGACCAGGGTCATGATCGGCACCAGGGTGAGCGAGGGGATCACCACATGATCCATCATCTCGCCGCCGATCACCGCCTGCCAGCGCCAATCCGGATCGCCGCGCATCGCCGCCTGCACCCAGTAGTGATGCGGCCCGACCTCCTCGCGTTCGGTCAGTTGCCAGAGCCGGCGCGCAGTGCCGCGCGAGCCGTTGAAGACCTCGAATTTTTCCTCGAGCGCGGCAAGATTGCCATGCGCGTCGGTGGGAATCGGCGGCAGTAGCGCGATATTGGCCTGGCTGATCACGTGCCGGTCATGCGCCAGGCGGTGGTCGAAGACGCGGAAACCGTAATCATGCGGGTAGCGGACGAATGCGTCGAGCCGCGCCGGATCGCGCTTTTGCGCCAGGGCGGCAGCGATCGCGCCGGCCTGATCCTCCAGCGTCTCGCGGCGGAGATATTTCGTCTCCAGCAGGTATTTGGTGAAAGTCGCGACGGTCAGCAGCACCGCCACCAGCCCCGCGCCCAGCACCATCCGCCAGGCGACGATGCGCGTGAGGCTGGCCGGCCGGCGCGCGCTCAGCACGACATTTCCCGCGTGCTCAGCACGACATTTCCCGCGCGCTCAGCACGACATTTCCCGCGTGCTCAGCACGACACCCGCTCCGAAAGCAGATACCCCACGCCGCGCATCGCGGTGATCGTCACGCCGGCCCCGGCCGCGCCGAGCCGCCGGCGCAGCCGGGAAACGGCGACCTCGATCGCGTTCGGCGTCACCGCCGAATCGTCGAAGGAATAGATCGCCCGCTCCAGCGCCTCCCGCCGCAAGACGCGACCCTGATTGTGCAGCAGCGCGGCGAGCACGCCCTGCTCGCGCCGGGGGATCTCCACCCGTTCGCCCGCCACCGTCAGTTCCAGCCCGACCGTGTCGAACGACACGTTCCCGAGCGTGAGCACGTTGGCGGTGAGCTGGGTGCGCCGGCGCAACAACGCGCGCACGCGGGCCAGCAATTCGTCCGGCGCGAAGGGCTTCACCAGATAATCGTCGGCCCCCAGATTCAAGGTCGCGACCCGATCCACCAGATCGGCGCGCGCGGTGGCAACCAGCACCAGCGCGCCGTTGCCCTCCCGGCGCAGCGCGGCAAGGATATCCACGCCGTCGCCGTCCGGCAGCGAGAGATCCAGCAGGATCAGATCGTACGGCACGAGGCCGACCGCGGCCTCGGCCTCGGCGCGGGTGACGGCGGCATCGACCGCGAAGCCGGCATCCGTCAGCAGCCGGGCCAACAGCCCGGAGAGCCGCTCGTTATCCTCGATCAGCAGCAGCCGCATCGGGAGCGCCGCGCCGCCGGGCCGCCGCCGCGTGCCATCAGAGCTGCGCGACCTCGCCCAGCGAGAAGCTGATTCCGGCCGGGTTCTGGCCGACCCGCACGGTCTTGGGGTCGACGTAGAAATAGGGCGGCACCGGCAAATTATCCGGCGCCGGCACGTTCTTGTACACCCGCCCGGCCAGATCGTATTTCGACCCGTGACACGGGCAGAAATACCCGCCCGGCCAGTTCTCCACCGGCTGGGATGGATCGGGCTTGGGGAAATATTCCGGCAGGCAGCCGAGATGGGTGCAGATGCCGACCAGCACCGCGAGTTCCGGCTTGACCGAGCGATGCCAGTTCCTGGCGTAGCCCGGCTGCTGGTTCACGTTCGAGTCCGGGTCCGCAAGGCGGGCCACGTCGGTCTTGTTGTTCAGGGTCGCCATCATCTCGGCGGTGCGGTTGACCAGCAGGATGGGCATCCCGCGCCAGCGCACGACGATCTGCTGGCCGGGCTCGATCTTGCTGACGTCGATATCCATCGGCGCGCCGGCGGCGATCACGTCGGCCGCGGGGTTCATGGAATCGATCAGACTCCAGGCAATCGCGGCACTGCCGACCGCGGCGAAGGCGCCGGTGACGAGGCCAAGAAAATCACGCCGGCTGGCGCCCCCGGCGGGGCCATGGCCATTGGAAGTCGTGGAGGACATCGGGCGGCGTCTCCCTTCGGACGGGTCGCGGATCAGGCTCCGGCCAGGCGCGGTCGCGCCCGGGCGGCGGCAGGTCCCGTTCATGGTCCGCCGCGCGCCACGCGGTCAAGGGGGAACCGTCCTGGCCGGTGGGGCGCGGCCCTGGCGGGGAGGCACGGGGAGTGACAAGCTCCGATCCCGGCGGATGACACCACAGGGGGAAACCGGACATGCCCACCACCGGCAGCGGCGACTACATCTACGAACCGGTCGAGAACTGGGCGAAACTGCCCGCAGGCTGGTCGTTCAAGGAGATCGGCTCGGTCGGCTGCGATCGCCACGACAACGTCTATGTGTTCAATCGCGGCGAGCACCCGATGATCGTGTTCGACCGCGAAGGCAATTTCCTCCGCTCCTGGGGCGAGGGCGTCTTTCCCCGCGCGCACGGGCTGCACATGGCACCGGACGATACGATCTGGCTCACCGACGACGGCGATCATTCGGTGCGCCAGTGCACCCTGGACGGGCGCGTGCTGATGACGCTCGGGATCCCGGGCAAGCCCGCGCCCTACATGAGCGGCGAGCCGTTCCATCGCTGCACCCACACCGCGCTCTCGCCGCAAGGCGACATCTACGTCTCGGACGGCTACGGCAATTCCCGGGTGCACAAATATGCCCCCGACGGCACGCTGCTGTTCTCCTGGGGTGGGCCGGGAACCGATCCCGGGGAGTTCAACATCGTCCACAACATCACCTGCGACGGCGACGGCTTTGTCTATGTGGCGGACCGGGAAAACCACCGGGTGCAGGTGTTCGACGGCAAGGGCCGCTACGAGACGCAGTGGAACAACCTGCACCGGCCCTGCGGGCTGTTCATGCCGCCCGGCAAATGCCCGATCTGCTATATCGGCGAGCTCGGGCCGGGCATGCCGGTGAACCTGAACATGCCGAATCTCGGGCCGCGGATCAGCATCCACGACCATACCGGCAAGCGCCTGGCGCGGCTGGGCGGGCTGCATTCGGGATCGGGGCCGCTGGAGTTCATGGCCCCGCACGGCCTGTGCGTCGATACGCACGGGGATCTGTATGTGGGCGAGGTGTCGTGGACCAACTGGCCGACCACGCATCCCGGCGTGCCGCGGCCGGAGAACCTCCGCAGCCTGCACAAATTCCGCCGCGTCCGGTAGCGACGGCGCGCTGCCCCGGCGAGCGGGTCGATCGCGCTTGCGTCGGGCATGGCGCGCGCGCGATGCTGCGCGCCGGAGGCAGCCGTCCGATGGAACGAACGGCCGGAACAATGCGCGGGGCGCGTCCGGGTACGGTGCGCGACCGCGCGCGAGGGAGACGGCGATGGGCGCGCTGAGCGGCGCGGGATGGCGCGCGCGCATCGCGTTCGCGCCGGCGCCCGGCCGCGCGTTCCTCCGCATCGACATCCCCACGGACATATCTGGCGCGG
>JAKAZN010000342.1 GCA_021815835.1 Pseudomonadota bacterium | reverse complement strand
CGTGCTGGTGTTCCAGACCGCGCCGCTGACCCACGCGATCACCGTGGCCGGTCCGATCGAGGCCGATCTGTTCGTCGCCACCGACGGGCCCGATACCGATTTCACCGCCAAGCTGATCGATGTCTGCCCGCCCACGCCGGACGATCCGCGCGGCTTCGCGCTCAATCTGACCGACGGCATCCTGCGCCTGCGCTATGCGGAAGACCCCACCGCGCCGCGCCTGCGCCGGGACGGGGAGGTCGTGCGCATCCGCCTGACCCTGTTCCCCACCGCCAACCGCTTCCTGCCCGGCCATCGCATCCGGCTGGATATTTCGTCGAGCAACTTCCCGAAATTCGACGTGAACCCGAACACCGGCGAGGCCGACGGCGCGTCCCGCCGCCGCCGTATCGCGGTGAACACGGTGTTCGCCGACGCCGCGCGGCCGAGCCGGATTTTGTTGCCGATCCTGCCCCGATAGCGGCGCCTACAACGCCGCCGCGGTGCCCAGGATCACGCTCGCCTGCGCCGACAGCACGCCGCCATTGCCATGCGCGATCGCCGTCTCGATCCCCGCCACCTGGCGCGCGCCCGCCTCCCCGCGCAGCTGCTCCACCGCCTCGATCAGCAGAAACAACCCGTACATCCCGGGATGGCAGTAGGACAGCCCGCCGCCATTGGTGTTCACCGCGAACCGCCCGCCCGGCGCGATCGCGCCGTCCGAAACGAACCGCCCGCCCTCGCCCTTCGGACAGAAGCCCAGATCCTCCAGGAACAGGATCGTGTTGATCGTGAACGCGTCGTACAGCATCGCCAGCCCGATCTCCCGCGGCGCCAGCTTTGCCATGTGGTACGCCTGCCGCCCCGACGCGATCGCCCCGGTCTGCGTCAAATCCGGCATCGAGGAGATCGCGGCATGCGTGATCGACTGCCCGCAGCCCAGCACATAGACCGGCTTCTTGCGCAGGCTCCGCGCGCGTTCGGCCGAGACCACGATCAGCGCGCCGCCGCCATCGGTCACCAGGCAGATATCGCGCACCGTGAACGGATCGCTGATCTTGCGCGCCCCCAGCACGTCGGCCACCGTCAGCTTCTTCTTCTCCCACGCCGCCGGGTTCAGCAGCGCCCACTCCCGCGCCGCCACCGCGACCTCGGCCATTTGTTCCCGCGTCGTGCCGAATTCGTGCATGTGGCGCGACGCCGCCATCGCGTAGGCGCTGGCCGGGAGGAAGGGCTTGAACGGCGTCTCGTACGGGTTCCATTCCCGCACAGACGCCGCGCGCCGCCCCACCGTCCGCTGCGTGCTGCCATAGGCGATGGCCACGACCGAGCACAGCCCCGCTGCGATCGCGGCCATCGCGTGCGCGACATGCACCTCGAAGGACGAGCCGCCGACGATCGTGGAATCGGTATAGGCATCCGGCAGGCCGAGATATTCCGCCAAGGTCATCGCCGAGGTGCGCACCTGCGTGGTGGCGCAGAACAGCCCGTCCACGTCCCGCAAGGTCAGCCCGCAATCGTCGAGCGCCCGGGCGATCCCTTGCGCCATCAGATCGATCGGGCTCATCAGCGCCGCAACCGCGCCGAGATCGGAGCAGCCCACCCCGGCAATCGCGGCCGAGCCGCGGATCAGGCCCTTCATGCCACGTCCTCCGCCGGGAAGAAGACGGGGCAGGGCGGCTCGCCGTCCCCCGCTTTCGCTCCGGCTTGTCCCTGGGCCTGTCCCTGGGCCTGTCCCTGGGCCGGCCCCCCCGCCGGCTGGTGCACCCGGAAGCGCACGCGCAGCCCGATCCGCACCGCGTCGGGCGCGATGTCCTCCACCCGGCTCATCAGCCGGAAGCCCTCGTCCATGTCGATCAGCGCCACGTTGTAGGGCGCGCCGTCCTGCGGATGCACCACCGTCGTCGCGTACACCGTGCCGAGGCCGGCGCTCGCGTGCCACGCCAGATCGTCCGCCCCCGACCCCGGCGCGATCACCCGCGGATAGAACACCGCCTGCCCGGTCGCGGCGCTGCGCTGATACGCGAGCCGCCCCTGCTCCAGATGATCGAGATAGACGGCGAGCGGTGAGCGTTCCATGCGGTCCATGACTTTTCCCCCGGGGCGAGCGTGCGGGCCATTTGTCCATGCCTGCGCCCCTGGCCGCAAGGAGGGCGCGGCACGCCTTGTGCCGGCGCATGCGGCGCACGCCTAATTCCTACCTTGACGGTCGGGAATTCTCCCCTGTAAGTCACCGGCGACCCCCCGGAGGCTTCCATGCCGCTCGCCTCGCCCGCCGCCGCCGCCCGTGCCTTCATCGCGCTTGCCGGCCCCGCCGTCTGGCGTGCCCGCCTGGCGCGGATCGCCGCGCTGGCGGCCGACGGAAGGCGTTCGGGCCAGGCGGTGCGCCAGCGTCACCTGGTCGAACTGACCCTCGCCCGGCTGGCGCGCGGCGGGGCCGATCCCAGCCCCACCGAGGCGCGAATCGCCGCCCGAATCGCCGCCCTGGCCGGGGAGACGGCGCTGCTTGCCGCGCGCCTCACGCCCGCCGGGCGCGTCCGGTTCGACGCGGCGCTGGACGCGGCGCTCGACGGCGACGGCACGCCGATCGGGCTGTTGCATCTGGCGCGCACCGCGCGACGCCATCGCGCGCACGGGTTCACGGTCCGCTTCGCCGGCTTCGAGGACGGCGCGCCATTCGACCTGCTGCTCACCCGCGAGGGCGCGGTCGCCGAGCTCGTCTGCGATGTGGTCTCCGCCGAATCGGGTCGCGCCGTTTCGCGCGCCGCCTGGCTGCTTCTCGCCGATCGGATCGATCCCGATCTGCAAACCTGGCTCGCCGCGCATCCGGGCCAGTATCTCCTGAAGATGACCCTGCCGGACGGTCTTGCAGGCGGTCTTCCCGCGGATCCCTCCGGGGTCCCGGCCGCCGCGTCCGATCCCGCCGCGCTCGCCGCGCTGCACGGGCGCATTCGCGCGATGCTGGCCGGCGCGGCGCGGGCGACGCAGGACGCGGCCGTGGTGCTGCGCCTCGATCCGCTGTTGCTGGCCGGGGCGCGGAGCGATCTGGCGCCCGTCGGCGTATCCGGGGCCGGCGCATCCGGGGCTGGCCTATCCGGGGCTGGCGTATCCGGGGCCGGCGCGGCGGAGGCGGGGGCGAACGGGATCATGGCGCGGCTGCGCCGGGAATTCGGGCCGGAGGCGCATCTCGCCGCGATCGCCGCCGATGGCGGCATGTTCGTGCTCGCCGCCCGCGCGGGGCAGGAGGATCGGGTGGCCGGAGCGGTGCGCGCGCGCCTCGCGGCACTCGCGCCGGCGCGGCTGACGGGCACGCGGCCCGGGATCCTGGCGATGTTCCTGGAAGACACCGATCGCGCGGAATGGCGCGGCCTGCGCGAGCGGCTGGAGCTGGAAGGGGAGGCGCGGCAGTTCCTGACCGGGCCCGAGGCCCGCGCGGTGGTCGCGGTCACCTGCGCCTCCCGCCTCGAATTGTTCGGCCTCGCCCCGCCCGACGCGGCCGAGGAGGGGGAGCTGCGCTTCCGCAACCCCGGCCATCCGGCCGCGCGCGTGGCGGCGCTGGCGCCGGCGGTGGCCTCCGCGGTCTGACCGGTCTGCCCGCCGGGGGAGTCGAACCCCCATGCCACAAGGGCTGCGGATTTTAAGTCCGCTGCGTCTGCCATTCCGCCAGGCGGGCACCGGTCGGATCGCCCCGCTCAGTATCGCCTTTCGCGCGGGCCCGATACCTCGGGCCCTGCCGGTTCGGCCGATCCCCGGG
>JAKAZN010000341.1 GCA_021815835.1 Pseudomonadota bacterium | reverse complement strand
GTGTTTGCCTCGGTAGATGCGCTGCTGACGCCGACGGCGCCGTCCGCGGCGTTCGGGCTGGGGGAGAAGACGGACGATCCGGTGACGATGTATCTGAACGACGTGTTCACGGTGCCGGCGAATCTGGCGGGCGTGCCGGCGATGAGCGTGCCGGCCGGGCTGGACGCGGACGGGCTGCCGTTGGGGTTGCAGGTGATCGGGCGGGGATTCGACGAGGAAACGGTGTTCGCGGTGGGGGCGGTGTTGGAACGGGCGGCGGGGTTCGGGGCGGTCAGTACCACGTCGCCGGCGTGACGAGCGGGGGAGTGGCCGGGGAGGGGAACGAGATTCGGCGACTGGCACCGGCCGCTATGGGGCGTAGCGTGGCGCACGTGCGCGGCGCCGAGGCTTCAGGCTTCTGTTCCCCGACGCCACGATGCGCCGCCCGCGCCGGAAGCCTGGAGGTGGTCGGATACCAGGAGACCGGCCATCGCTCCGCATGGATCCTTCCCGTGCGTGGGACAACGGTTTTGAAAGATGCTTTGAACGACATTCCAACCTGACCACTCCATGAGGACCAGTCGGTGCGGGTCTATCGTTTTCCTCGATGGTATCTCGGCCTGGCGCTGATTGTAGCCGTAATATTCGATCCCCTTTGCTTTGCCCTTCTCCTAATCGCGCTGACTGGCCTGCCTCCTCGGCCCTACGGGGCACCGCCGTCGCTTGTCGGACAATTGGTCCTGATCGCGTTCTCCGGGGGAGGCCTGATTCTAGTTACCGCGATGACGGTGCGGATTCTTCGTGCGCGACTGACCGTGACCGCTGATTCGGTCAGCTTCGTCGGGCTGTCCGGGACGCAACAGGTGGATCGCGCCGATGTCGCAGGCCGGTTGACCATTGTCCGTTACGGAGTCAGGGACGATTCGCGCCTGGTCCTGATCGGGCGCGATCCACAAATGCACCTCCTGCAAATTTCGATGCTGCTGGCGGAACCCGCGCTACGCGAAACCTGGCTTGGCGAACTGCCGGACCAGCAAGCGGCGCTGAAGCGGCAATATGCTGAGACTCGGGCCGCCAGCTTGGCCGATTTGCTTGCGAACCCGAGACTGGGGGCGACGCCCGAAGCGCCTCAGGCCAGGCTCCGCCGGGCGCGGATTTTCGTGCGTACGCTCAACGTTCTGGCCCTTTTCGCCGGGCTTTGGCTGACCATCTGTCCGCGGCCGTTCTCGTTGGCGCTGGCTGCGAATATCCTGATACCGCTGCTGGCGCTGGTGGCGATCACCCGACCCGGCAGGTTGATCCGGGTGGTTCTTGCGCCTGGGTCGCCCCCTTTCATCTGGATCGCCCTGTTCGTGAGCGGGTGCGCGCTCGGCCTGGCGAGCGCCATCGCCCCGGGTGTCCTGGACCCGCCGGCAGTGTTTGGCTTCGGCCTGCTTGGGGCCGTGCCGATCCTCGCGTGGATGCTCGTCTTCGACCCGGGGATGCGACGCCTTGGGCCGCTGCTGCTGACCGCGCCGATCGCGGTTCTGCTTGCCGGCGGTGCGCTCGATCTTGCCAATATCGCCGCCGATCGCGCGCCGCCGCGCGTCTTCGCGGTGCCGGTGCTGCGGCAGTGGATGAGCACGAGGAGGAGGGGCGTCCGGGCCGGGGATAAGTCCGGAATGCTGTTGCTCGCCCCCTGGGGGCCACGGCGCCATCCCGAGTTGTTCCAGGCGAGCGGGCGGCTCAACGATCTGATCTGGCCCGGGGTTCGGGTCTGTGTGCGCCTGCATCCGGGCGCGCTCGGCTTTCCCTGGTATACCCATGTCTATTGCGATCCCGAGGAACTCCTGCTGGCGGAGCGGACCTTGCTGCCGTCGTTGCGTCTCCGTGCTGCTGCGGGCGACATGATCGCCGCCGCGCGGCTCGGGCTCGATCTCGTCAACGGCGTCGCCGGGCCCGGGCAACGGCAACCGGGCTTGGCCCTGCTCTACCGAGCGGCGGGCGCCGAGGAACCCCAGGCATTCTATGGGCTCGGGATGGTGCGGCTGCGTGGGCTTGGCGAGATGGCCGATCCCGCCCGCGCCGCGGTATGGTTCGCGAAGGCCGCAGGCACGGTTCCCGACGCGGCATGGGAGCTCGGGGTCCTGACCGAGACCGGGCGCGGTGTGCCGCGCGATCCGGCCCGGGCGCGGGCGCTCTATCGCCAGGCCGCGAAGGCCGGGCAGACAGATGCCGCGTTCCGGCTGGGGACGATGGACCGGCTCGGCATCGACACCGCGCCCGACCCGGCGCGCGGCATGATCTGGATCAGGCGCGCGGCGGAGCAGGGCGATGCCCGCGCCATGAACGATCTCGGCGATGCGTTGCTTGCCGGCACGGGCGCGCCGCGCGATCCAAAATCCGGCCTTGCCTGGCTGCGCGCCGCGGCGACGATGGGCGAGCCACACGCCGCGCAGACGCTCGGTGCGCGGTGGCTGGGTCGCACGGGAATCCTCGCGCGCGAACGCGCCTATTTCTGGCTGCGTCTCGCGGTCCTGCGTGAGGCGCCGAACGATTCCGCGCGATCGGGCGCCGAGCAGGCACTTCAACATGCCGCGGCCGCACTGTCAGCCGGCGCACGCGGGCGAGTGGACCGCCAGGTCGCGGCGTGGCGGCCGATGCCGGTCCGCCCGCCGGTCGTCATCGCACCCTGATCGCCGTGACCCTGCGCTCTCTGGGTTCAACGCCACCCGATTCCTGCGACCTCCTCTATTTCGCAGGCGGTGCTCCCGGCGCGGGCAGCAGCATCCGGAACATCTTCCCGCCGCCGCCCGAACCTACCAGCGTGCCCGGCAACTGCCCGTTCCAGCGTCGCGCAACCTGATACGGGATGATCGCGGCATTCGCCGCCGCCGCCGCCCCCACCTGCGCGATCGCCGCGGCGCGCGCGCGGGCCACGATAGTGATCGCCTGAGCCTGCGCCTGCGCCCGCAGCACCACCGCCGCGGCCTGGCCCTTTGCCCGCGCAATCCGCGCCTGCGCGGCGCCGTCCGCGGTGGCCACCGTCTGCTCGGCCTCGAAGCGCTTCTGCTGCACCTGGTTATGGGCGCGCGCGGCGGCGGCCTTGGCCTCCACGGCTTCCTCCACCGCCTGATCGAAGCCCGAGGTGTAGCGGATGCTGCGGATCTGGATGTCGATCACGTCGATCCCGAACAGCCGGTGCAGCGCCTGGCTGATCGCCACGTGCATCTGCCGGTCGATCACGGCGCGGCGGGCACTGACATTGATCGTCTTGTGCTGGGCGAACACGCGCAGCGCGCGGTCGGCGATGATCGGCTCGATGGTGGAATCGATATCGACATTGCCGGCGCGGCCGACGCCGTACAGCAGATGCAGCACCGCCGCCGGCGGCACCTGGTAGGTCAGGGAGATACCAAGGTCCAGCAACTGGTTGTCGGCGGTGTAAACCTGCACCTGCGGCAGGTTGAAGCGGGAGACCGAGGTCTGGATCAGGTTGGCGTGCTCGATCAGCGGCAGCTTGAAATGCAGCCCCGGCCCGACCGGGGCCGAGACGGCGACCACGCCGAGACGGGTCACGCCGGCCATCTCGGTGGGGGGGACGACGAACCAGCATCCGTCCAGGACATAAAGTCCGAACAGCACCGCGACGCCGGCCAGGATCAGGCCCCACGGGAGGCGTTTGCCCGCCTCGCCGGAGGGCGGCCCGCCGCGGCGGGCGGGATCGCCGAAGATGCGGGAAAGCGGGCTGTCGGACATGGCGACCTCGCGGCGGGA
>JAKAZN010000340.1 GCA_021815835.1 Pseudomonadota bacterium | reverse complement strand
CACCATCGATCCCGACCTGCTCCGCGCCTTCGTGCTGATCGCCGAGGGAAACAGCTTCACCGACGCCGCCGCCCTGGTCGGACGCACCCAATCCGCCGTCTCGATGCAGATCAAGCGGCTGGAGGAAACCCTCGGCCAGCCGGTCTTCCATCGCGGCAAGGGCAACACCACCGAACTCACCCCGCACGGGCATTTCCTGCTCGGCCGCGCGCGGCAGATCCTGGCGCTGAACGACGAGGTGGTGGCCACCTTCCGCGCCCCCCAGGTCGCCGGCACGGTCCGCCTCGGCGTGCCGGACGATTACGCCTTCGGCTACCTGCCGCCGGTGCTGAAACGCTTCGCCGACACCCATCCCGCGGTGCAGGTCGATGTGCTCTGCGAACCTTCGAGCGATCTGGTCGCGCGGCTGAAACGCGGCGAGCTCGATCTCGCCTTGCTGTCGGACGGGACCGAGCCGCGCGGCCTTGCCGGCATCCCGCTGTGGCGCGGGCGGCTGGTCTGGGTCACCTCGACGCGCTACGCGCCGCACCGGCTCGATCCGCTGCCGCTCGCGCTCGCCAGCCCCGATCCGCTGGCCGAACGCCGCGGCTGCGACTGGGGCCGGGCGGCGATCGACGCGCTGGAACGGGTCGGGCGGCGCTTCCGCATCGCCTACACGTCAGGCTCCCAGGTCGGCACCCACGCGCCGGTGCTGGCCGGGCTGGCGGTGACCGTCTCCGCCCAGGCCTGGCTGCCGGAAGGCCTGCGCCCGGTACGACCGGAGGAGGGCCTGCCGGCGCTCCCGGAATACGGCATCCTGCTGGTGCGCGGGCGGCATACGATGCCGAACGTCGCCGAGGCGCTGGCCGCGCATATCGAGGATAGCTGCCGGCTGGACGCGAAGCTGGGCCGGGCGGCGTAGGTCGCGATCAGGCCGCCGCGCGCAATCCCGGCGCCAGCGCGAACGCCGCCTCGGTCTTGGCGCGCACTTCCTCCAACGTCACCTCGGGCGCCAGGTCGATCAAGGTCAGGCCGGGCCTCGCGATCTCGAACACGCCCAGTTCGGTGATGACCAGATCGACCACGCCGGCCCCGGTCAACGGCAAGGTGCAGCTTCGGAGCAGTTTCGGCTTGCCGCCGGCGGTGTGCTCCATCAGCACCACCACGCGCCGCACCCCGGCGACCAGATCCATCGCCCCGCCCATCCCCTTCACCATCTTGCCGGGGATCATCCAGTTCGCCAGATCGCCGTTCTCGGCCACCTGCAGCGCGCCCAGGATCGAGATGTCGATATGCCCGCCGCGCACCATCCCGAAGCTGGCGGCGGAATCGAAGAAGCTGGTGGTGGGCAGCTCGGTCACGGTCTGCTTGCCGGCGTTGATGAGATCGGCATCCTCCTCGCCCTCGAACGGGAACGGGCCCATGCCCATCATGCCGTTCTCGGAATGGAGCTGCACGTCCATCCCGGCGGGGATGTGGTTGGCCACCAGGGTCGGAATGCCGATCCCGAGATTGGCGTAGAACCCGTCTTGCAGTTCCAGCGCGGCGCGGGCCGCCATCTGATCGCGTGTCCAGGGCATGGTCGGGTTCCCTCTCAATACCGCTTGCGCACGGTGCGCTGCTCGATCCGCTTGTCCACGGTCGCCAGATGCACGATCCGATCGACGAAGATCCCCGGTGTGACGATGTGATCGGGATCGATCTGGCCGGGCTCGACCAGATCCTCCACCTCCACCACCGTCACCTTCGCCGCGGTCGCCATGATCGGATTGAAGTTCCGCGCCGTCTTGCGGTAGATCAGATTGCCCTCGGGATCGGCCTTCCAGGCATGGATCACCGCGAGATCGGCGACCAGGCCGCGTTCCATCACATAGGCGCGGCCGTCGAACACCTTCGTCTCCTTGCCTTCCGCGATCTGCGTCCCCGCCCCCGTCGCGGTGTAGAAGGCGGGAATCCCGGCGCCGCCGGCGCGGATCCGTTCCGCGAGCGTGCCTTGCGGGTTGAACTCGATCTCGAGCTCCCCGGCCAGGTACTGGCGCGCGAAGGTCGCGTTCTCCCCGACATAGGAGCTGATCATCTTGCTGATCTGGCGCGTCGCCAGCAGCAGGCCCAGCCCCGCGTCGTCGATCCCGGCATTATTGGAAATCACCGTCAGCCCGGTCACGCCGGAGGCGCGAATCGCCTCGATCAGCGCCGCGGGAATCCCGCACAGACCAAAACCGCCGGACATGATCGTCATGCCGTCGCGCAGCACCCCGGCGAGCGCCGAATTCGTGTCCGGATAGACCTTGTTCACCGCCATGCTCGCACCTCCCGCGCGGGCCGCAACCTGCCATTCCCGGCCGCGGCTCACAAGCGGGGTGACGCACCCGGCTTGACCCGGCGCGCGCCCGGCCGCACCAGCTTCGCCATGCCGAGCTCCGTGCCCGAATTCCGCCGCGCGCGCGACCTGCGTCCCGCGCTCGCCGCGCTGGCGGCGCTCACGCTGGTCCGGCTGGCGGTCGCGGCGCGCACGCCGCTCGCGCCGGACGAGGCGTATTACTGGATCTGGTCGCGCGTGTTGCAGGGCGGCTATCCGGATCACCCGCCGATGGTGGCGCTGTGGATCCGCATCGGCACCGCCATCGCGGGCAACACCCCGCTGGGGGTGCGGCTGCTGGGGCCGCTCTCCGGCGCGGCGGGCTCGGTCCTGCTCTGGCAGGCGGCGGAGCGGCTGTTCCCCGGCCGGCGCGCCGGGCTGATCGCCGCCGCGCTGCTGAACGCCACGCTGATGTTCGGCGTCGGCACCGTCATCATGACGCCCGACACGCCGCTGCTGTTCTTCTGGGTCGCGTGCCTGTGGGCGCTGGCCGGTTTCGTGCGCGACCGCAACGGCTGGTGGATGGTGCTGGCGGCGGTATCCGCCGGGGCTGCGTTCGACAGCAAATACACCGCTGCCTTCCTGGCACTGGGGGCGGCGCTCTGGCTGCTCTGGGTCCCGTCGCTGCGCCGGGTCTGGCTCACGCCCACGCCCTATTGGGGGCTGCTGTTCGGCGCGCAGGTCATCGTTCCGGTCGTGCGCTGGAATCAGGCGCATGACTGGGTGAGCTTCCTGCGCCAGGGCGGCCGACTCGCGCATTGGCATCCGGCGGACGCGCCGCGGCTGCTCGCGGAATTGGTGCTCGCCCAGGCCGGTCTCGCGACACCGTTGGTCTTCGCCCTCGGTGTGGCCGGGATCGCCGCGGCGACGCGGCGCGCGCTGCGGCAGCGAGAGGCCGGCGCGGCGCTGCTCGCGGCGATGACCTTGCCGGCGATCGCGGTCTTCGCGCAGCATTGCTTCGCCGGGCGGGTGCAGGGCAACTGGCCGGCGATCGTCTATCCGGCCGCCGCCCTCGCCGCCGCTTCCCTCGACCGGCCGGCCTGGCGGCGGCTGATCGGGCCGGCGGTGGCGCTGGGCCTGGCCATCACGGCGATCGCGTACGTGCAGGCGGCGACCTCGCTCATTCCGATCCCGGCACGGCGGGACCCGACCGCGCTGCAACTCGCGGGTTGGGGCCGGCTCGCGCGGCGCGCAGCGGTGACGCAGGCGCTGGAGGGCGCGCGCTTCGTCGCCGGCACCGACTACAACGTGGCCGCGGAGCTCGCCTGGCATCTGCCGCCGGGGATCGAGCCCCGGGGGATCGCGATGGTCGGGGTGGAGCCGCGCTGGGGGTATTTCGATCTCCCGCGCGCGGCGATAGCCGGTCAGGTCGGCGTGCTGGTGCGCAGCCTGCGCCGCGCCGGCCC
>JAKAZN010000339.1 GCA_021815835.1 Pseudomonadota bacterium | reverse complement strand
TGCCCCGGATGCTGGCCTCCCTGCCGCCGGGTCGGACGCTCGGTCTGAAGGTCCGCCGCGCCGGGACGGTGTTGCGCCTGACGGTCCGGCTCGGCGCGTTGCCGGCCGCGCCGGCCCGGTCCGTCGGCCGGTTGCCCGCGATCGTCACGCCGCGCTCCGGTCCGGCAGCGAAACCGTGATCCGGTTCACGCAGGCGTGATCGACGTGCCCCGTCGCGGCTGGATGCGGGATGCGCTTACACTCCGTTACGTGCCGGGTTTCCGTTTCGCCCCCGGCGGGCCCGCTTCCCCCCAGACCACCGCCGCGATGCGCCCTCCCACCGTCATCCCCCGCGCCGGCCTGCTGCTCGGCTTCGCCGCGCTGCTGCCGCTTGCCGTCGGCGGCGCGCTCGCCGCGTGGCAATGGCAGGCGGTCACGCGCGCGGCGCAGGCCCGCGCCATGCGCCAGGTGGCGCTCGCGCGGGAGGAGATGGCCGCGACGATCGCGCTGGATCGCCTGGCGCTCGACGAGCTGGCCGCCGGCCCGCTCGGGCCGCGCCCGCCGGCCATTCCGGAGCGCGCGGCGGTGGCGGGCGGGGTGCGTGCGCTGTTCGTGCTGGATGCGGCCGGCCGGCCACATTCGGGGTCGGCTGGGCGGGCGGCGTCGGGGAAGGCCGTCAAGGACGCCCCCGCGACAACCCAGGAGAAGACCACATCCCTGGCCGGACGCGGCTTTTTCCGCGTGCTGCGCGACGGCGCGGCCTTCGCCGCCGGGGCCGGCTGCCCGGTCGGGACGGAGCCGTCGCCGGGCTTCGTGTTGGCCCGCCCCCTTCCGGCGCCGGCCGGGACGTTTCGCGGCGCGATCGGCGCCTGCGTCCATCTCGGCGCGCTCCGCCGCGCCTGGCGCGCACGCCTGCGCGCGGGTGAATCGCTGCTGGTGATCCGGCTGCCCCGGGCCGCGGAACCGCAGGCCGTCTCGGTCGCTCCGGCCATCGCGGTACCGACCGCGCGGATTCAGGTCGCCGCGCGCCCGCTGCCCGCTGCGGCTGCTTCCGGCGCGACCGTGCCCGCTGCGGCGCCTGCCTGGGCCGATCCGACCGCGGCGATCCTGCTGCGCGCGGGCATCGGAACGGGGACGATGCCCGAAGCACAGGTGGCGGCGACCCGGATCGCGGCGATCGGCGGGACCGGCCTCGTGGTCGCGTTCACCCCGGCACCCGGGGCGCGCCTTGCGGCGTGGCTGCCGATCGCCCTCGGGCTCGGCCTCGGCGCGGTGCTGATCGCGGTGCTCGCGGTGCTGGCGCTGCGCGCCCTGCTGCTCTGGCGGCTGCGCATGGGCGAGCAGGTCGCGGCCAGCACCCGCTTCGCCGAAGTCATGCGGATCGGCGCCGATCGCTACCGCCAGTTCTTCTCCGGCGCGCCGGTGGCGCTGTGCGTGCTCGATCCCGCGCGGCGAATCCTGGCCGTGAACGAGACCTGGCTGACCCTGCTCGGCTACCGGCGGGAGGAGGTGACGGGCCAGCCGATCGAGGGTTTCCTCGCCCCCGCCGATCGCGGCGCCGCCGAGCACGACTGGACCCGCCTGCTGGCCGGCGACACGCCCGGACCGCGGCCAAGGCGGCTGCTGCGCCGGGACGGGAGCCTGTTCGCCGCCATGGTTCTGGAACGAATCGAGCGCGGACCGGACGGGCTGATCCGCCGCGCCGGCGCGGTGATCCTGGAGGCGCCGCCGGAGACGCCGGCCGGCGTGCGGCGCGACGCGCTGGCCCGCGTGGTGGGCGGCATCGCGCATGATTTCAACAATCTGCTCATGGTGCTGATGGGCAACCTGGAGCGGCTCGGGGCGCAGGCGGAGCGGGCCGACATAGTCCGCCGGCTGTCCGGCATGGCGCTGGTCGCGGCCGAGCGCGGGGCGGGGCTGACCGCGCGCCTGCTGGCCGCGGCCGGGACCCAGGCGCTGCGCCCGGAGCTTGTCAACGCCAACCGCCTGCTGCGCGAGGCGGCGGCGGAGATCGAGCGGGTGGCGGGGGCGAAGGTGGAGGTGCAGTTCGTTTTTTCCCCGGTGCTCGATCCGGTGCGGCTCGATCCGGCGCGGTTCACGACCGTGGTGCTGGCGCTGGTGGCGAACGCGCGCGAATCGATGCCGCGCGGCGGGCGGCTGACGGTGGAGACTGCCAATCTGCCCGCGGTGGAGACCGCCAATCCGCCTGCGGCGGCGACCGCCACCATGCCGGGTCCCGCGCCGGGGGCGGGGCGGATCGCGATCAGCTTCGCCGATACCGGCCTCGGGATGACGCCGGAGGTGCTGGCGCGCGCGACCGAGCCGTTCTTCACCACCCGTCCGCCGGGGCGCGCTTCGGGTTTGGGGCTGAGCATGGCCGACGGGTTCGCGCGGCAATCGGGGGGAGTGCTGGAATTGCGCTCCGACGTCGGGATCGGGACCACGGTCGCGCTGGTGCTGCCGCGATCGGCGGACGCGGCGGGCGCGGTCGAGGGGGATGCGGCGGAGCAGCATGCGCATGGCGAGGCGGTCAGGATGGACCCACGCCCGGGGGGCTGAAGGCGCCGCGCCAGCACTTCCAAATCCGTGGTTTCCTGAAATTTCTGTCGGTTTATCCTTCCCCTTTCCGGTCGTCTTTTGCAGCGGCTTTGCAGGTCTCCCGCCGTCAGGGTGGCCTGATGGCGGCGTCGGTGATCGACCCCGGCAGCTGCTCCCAGTCGTGGAACACGACATAGGCGGTGATGCTGCGCAGATGCTCGAAAAAGCGGTAGTTTGCCTGGCGCGCCGCCATGGCCTCGGCCCAGGCGAGGCATCCCGGCCGGGCCGCGGTATGGGCGGCGAAGGCGAGCAGCGAAGCGCAGTCGGCCGCCGGGCGTGGCAGATCGGGTTCAGCCGGCAGATGCGAGCCGCTCGCGTTTAGAACTGCTGCATCGCCACCCGCCAAATTGCCCCCTCACCCTCCCCCGTCCTAAACTCCGCCCATGACCCAGGCGCCCCCCCCGAAGAAGCACGGCCTCGCCCGCAACACCGCCGGCTACGGCGATCCCGACTTCGCCCTCTATCTCCGCCGCTCCTTCGCCAAATCCATGGGCTATTCCCAGGCCATGCTGGACCGCCCGGTCGTCGGCATCGTCGATACCGGCTCGGACTACAATAACTGCCACCGCACGCTCCCCGACCTGGTCGAGGCCACCAAGCGCGGCATCCTCGCCGCCGGCGGCCTCCCGCTCGCCTTCCCCACCGTCTCCCTGTGCGAGCCTTCGCTCTTTCCCACCTCGATGCACTACCGCAACCTCGCCGCGCTCGACACGGAGGCGATGCTGTTCGCCCAGCCGATGGATGCCGCGGTGTTGATCGGCGGCTGCGACAAGACCGTGCCCGCACAGCTCATGGCCGCGGCCTCGGCCGACATCCCCTGCATCCAGCTCGTGACCGGCCCGATGCTCGCCACGCCCTTCCAGGGCGAGCGCCTGTCGGCCTGCACCGATTGCCGCCGCTACTGGGCCGCCTACCGCGCCGGCACCGTCTCGGCCGAGAAAATCGCCGGCATCGAGGAGCGGCTCGCCACCACCGCCGGCACCTGCGGCGTCATGGGCACCGCCTCCACCATGGCCTGCATCGCCGAGGCGCTGGGGATGATGCCAGCGAACACCGCCGCCATCCCCGCCGTGCACGCCGAGCGCCTGCGCGCCGCCGAGGAAGCGGGCCGCCTCGCCACCCAACTCATCGCCAATCCCATCCGCCCGTCCCAGGTCATCACCGCGCACGCA
>JAKAZN010000338.1 GCA_021815835.1 Pseudomonadota bacterium | reverse complement strand
TGGGTCGGATCGTATTTGTCCTTCACCCGCAGCAGGCCGTGGAAGGCGTCGCCCCAGTAGTTCCAGCGGTAATCCGGCACGTTGGGGTTCGGATAATTCTGGTAGATGTGGCCGTTCCAAAGCGTTTCCATCAGCTTCACCCATTCGCCGAGGAACGCGCGCGCCGGCGCGGGATCGTCGCCGGGCCGCCAGAATACGTCGAGGCAGGCGCTGAAGGCGTCATCGCGATGGACGAAGGCGCTGTCGGCGGGCGGATAGGCGTTGATCGCACCGCCATAGACTTCGAGATACATGTAGGACCAGAGGTTGCCGGCGGACGGCGCGCGGGCGACGAACAGATCGAGGATGGCGCGCCATTCGCGCGCGGTCAGATCGCGCGCGACGTAGCGCGCTTGCTTGTCCTCGCACGGCATGCCGACCGAGGGCGGGATCGGCGGCATCGGATAGGGATCGTTCAGCAGCTTGTCGTTGAGCACCGCGAACGACGCGGTGCCGGAGAATTGCACGACCGCACCGGCCAGCGACCGCAGCGGGGCGATCAGCGTCGCGCCGTGCGAGAGGTTCGCGCCGGCATAGGTGCCGCGGAACAGCAGCCACGGGGTCAGCGGACTGCCGCCGCCATGCGGATCGCTCGGCTGGTAGCAGATCGAAACCTGGGTGGTTAGTTCGGCCGGCGCGCTGCGCATGTAGCCGGCTTGCAGCGCCAGCAGCGCCGCGGTCGCGTTGGCCCGGTCGGCGGCGCTGACGAGCGGGAAGGCGATCGCCCAGCCATAGAGCCGGGCCAGCGGACGCAGCCGGTAGGTCACGTCGAGCACGATGCCGAAATTGCCCCCGGTGCCGCCGCGCAACGCCCACCACAGATCGGCGTTCACCGACGGCGTGGCCGCGACGATGCTGCCATCGGCCAGCATGACCCGAAAGCCGATCGCGTTGTCGCAGTTCATGCCGAAGGCGCCGGAGGTGAAGCCATAGCCGCCGCCCTGGACGAAGCCGCCGACGCGGACATCGCCGCATTCACCGACCGGCACATGCAGGCCGGCCTGATCGAGCGCCGGGATCAGCGTCTCGAAGGCGCAGCCGCAGCCGACGGTCACGCTGGCGCCGCCGGGCGCGATGGCGATGTTATCGAGCGCGCTGACATCGATCAGCACCCCGTCGCTGGCGGAGTAGCCGGCGGTCGAGTGCCCGCCGGAACGCACCGTGAAGCTGCGGCTCGGCGTCAGGTCGGCGAAGCCGAGCGCGAACAGGACATCGGTCTCGCAGACGCACATGAAGATGACGCTCGGGGAGTCCTGGAACCACGGGTTGAACAGCTTGCGCTCGGTATCGTAGTCGGGATCGCCGGGCAGGATGATCCTGCCCTGGAACGATATCTGGATCGCTTCGAGCGCGCTCCGGTCGGTGCCTGGCCCGCGCGCGCGCCAGCCGGCGAGGCGGTCGGCGTCGCGGATGAATTTGCGGCTGAGACGATGCGCCACCTGTGCCCCCCCCGGGGTCGGATTTGGGCGGGATGCTATGCGTCCGGCTGCGCGCGGGTCAACCGCGTGGCGGGCGGGCGGTCGATCGCCGCGGGATCAGGCTCGGCGCGGCGATGCGGATGCGGTCGGCCTCGCCCATCGGTCCGCGAAGCAGCAGCTCCAGCGCCGCCGTTGCGATCTGCTCGAACGGCACGCGCACCGAGGTAAGCGGCGTCGGCAGACGGCTGACGATCGGGATGTCGTTGTAGCCGACCAGAGAAATGTCATCTGGAACCGACAGCCCGAGCCGGTGCAGCGCTGACAGCGCGCCGATCGCGGTGTTATCGTTGACCGCGAACAGCGCGGTTGGCGGCACCGCGGCCGCCATCAGCGTCGCCGCCGCCTCGGCGCCGGATTCGATGCCGAAACTTGACTCGATCTCCCAGCCCGATGCGATCGTCGCGCCCGCCTCGGCCATAGCTTGCCGGTAGCCGCTCACCCGGCCGCGGCTGGAGGAGGCATAACCGGGGCCAGCGATCACGCCGATGCGCCGATGCCCCAGATCCAACAGATGCCGCGTCGCCAGATAGCCGCCCAGACGGTCGTCGGCGACTGAGGACAGGCTGCGCCCGTCGGTACGCAGCGTCAGCACGAAGGGCACGCCGCGGGCGGCGAGTTCGTCGGGAAAATCATCGCCACTGCGGGCGGTCGCCAGCACCAAGCCGTCGACGCCGCGCTGCAAGAGCGTTTGCGCAGCAGCGCGATCGGCGCGCGGCGCGTCTCCGGTCGTGGCGACGATGGCGAACTGACCGTTGCGCGCGGCGGCCTGAGCCAGCTCCTCGTACATCATCGCCATCACCGTATCGGTGAGCCTTGGCACCACCACCCCGATCGTCATGGTCTTGCCGCGCCTGAGGCTCGCCGCCGCGTCGTCGCGGATATAGCCGAGGGTGGCGGCGACTTCGCGCACCCGCCGCGCGGTCTCGCTGCTGGAGCGCGGCAGGCGTTCGTCGAGGATGCGCGAGACGGTGGATTTGGACACTCCGGCAGCGGCGGCCACCTCGTGCAGCGTGACCCTGGGGTGATTTTGGTGGGTCAGGACGGCAGGGCGGTCGCGCGGGTCGGGTTGTTCGGGCGGCATCGGGGCATCCTTCGGGTTCGCGTGCCCGGTACGGGGCGGAGAGGGGGCTTGACAAGGTGGGGCGGCAGCCCTAGTTTGGGAACGTTCCCGCGAACGATACCTATGAACATCCTCCGGGCTTGGTCAAGCACTGTCGCGCGGTGAACCGGGAACGTTCCCGGAAACGGTTTACCAAGAGGAATACACCCATGTCCATCATGAATCTCCGCGGCATCAGCCCCGCCCCCGTCACCGCCTTCACCCGCGACGGCGAGGTCGATCACAAGGCCAACGCCGATGTCGCGCGCTGGCTCGCCTCCGTCCCCGGCGTGACCAGCTTGGTCATCCTCGGCCATGCCGGCGAGGGCACGTTCCTCACCGCCGAGGAGCAGGTCGCCCTCATCCGCACCTATGTCGCGGCGGTGGACGGTAAGCTGCCGATCATCGCCGGCATCACCGGCGAGGGCACCAAGGTCGCCGCGCTCGAAGCACGCCGCGCGGCCGATGCTGGTGCCACGGGCGCGCTGGTCTATCCGAACCATGGCTGGCTGCGCTTCGGATTCCAGAGGGGTGCGCCGCAGGACCGCTACAAGGCGATCCACGAGGCCTCGGGCCTGCAATGCATCCTGTTCCAGTACCCGGACGCCACCAAGGCCACCTACGACCTCGAGACACAGCTCGCCATCGCCGCCCTGCCCGGTGTCGTCGCCACCAAGAACGGGGTGCGCAACATGAAGCGCTGGGACACCGAAATCCCCGTGCTGCGGCGGGAATTCCCGGACCTGCAGATCCTCACCTGCCATGACGAGTGGCTGCTGCCGACCATGTTCGATGTCGATGGTATGCTGGTAGGCTACGGCTCGATCGCGCCCGAGGCGCTGGTGCAATATCTCGCCGCCGCCAAGGCACGCGACTACAACGCCGCCCGCGCCTGGCATGACCGGCTGCTGCCGGTCACCAAGGCGATCTACCATCGCGGCTCGCACATGGAAGGCACGGTCGCGCTCAAGCTCGGCCTGGTGGCGCGGGGCAAGCTAGCGCACGCCACCGTGCGCTCGCCGCTGATGCCGCTCGGCGCGGCAGCCGAGGCGGAAATCCGCGCCGCTCTGCACGAAGCCGGCATCGTCCCCGCCCCGGCCGCAAAGGCGGCCTGATCGGCCCTGGCTCCCCGG
>JAKAZN010000337.1 GCA_021815835.1 Pseudomonadota bacterium | reverse complement strand
GGGGTTTGCCCGCACCATGGCGACCGGACAGACGCGCTACGGGGCGGGCGATGTGCTCGCGGTGCCGGCGCTGCGGCGGGACGGATCGCGGATCTCGGTGGAATTCACGATCGTGCCGTTCCGCGATCCGGCGGGGCGGATGGCGGGGATCGCGGCGGTGATGCGCGACGTGACCGCGCGGTTCGAGGAACTGCGCGCGCTGCGGCGGGAGGTGGCGGCGCGGGGGTAATCTTTTGGTGACGCGCGCCGCCTAGCCTCGCGCCTTCTGGTGCCCCGCATGGTGGGGCCGGTGGCGGAGCAGGACGCGCATGCGGGCGGCGATCGGGCAGGAGGGCGGCGCGGCCCCCCAGGATCGCGGCGCGCCGGAATGGGAACTGGCGCTCTGGCACCTCGCGGCGCTGCGCGACGCGGCGGTGGCGGCGGCGGGCCGGCGGGCCGGGGCGGTGCTTGCACGCCTGCCGGCGCGCCCGCGCTTCCTGGCGCGCCAGGCGGGGCGGCTCGCCTGGTGGGCGGTGACGTTGCAATTGCCGCGGCATCTCGCGTTCTGGCTGGCCGCGCGGCGGACGCGGACGGGCGGGCCATCGCGGGCGAACGTTCCGGCCGCGCAGGCGGCGGTGCCAAGCCCCGAGACCATCGTCTTCCCCGACCCGCCCGACGCGCCCTTGGTTTCCGTCGTCATCACCAGCCATGGCGCCGTCGCGCACACGCTGCGCTGCCTCGCCGCGCTGGCGAATGAGGCGGCGGCCGTGCCGATGGAGGTGATCCTGCGCGACGACGCCTCCGCCGATCCCGCCCTGGCCGCGCTGGAGCGCGTGCGCGGCCTGCGCTTCATCCGCGCGCCGGCGCGCGGCGGGTATCTGCGCAACGCCAACGCGGCGGCGGCGCAAGCGCGGGGGGAATATCTGTTGCTGCTGAACAACGATACCATGCTCCGCCCCGGCGCCGTAGCGGCGATGCTGGCGACCTTCCGCGCCTTCCCGCGCGTGGGCGCGGTGGGCGCGAAGCTGATCTTTCCCGACGGGCACCTGCAGGAGGCGGGCGGGATCGTCTGGCGCGACGGCTCGGGCTGGAACTGGGGCCGGGGCGAGGACCCGGCGGCGCCCTGCTATAACTATGCGCGCGCGGTGGATTATTGTTCGGCCGCCGCGCTGATGCTGCGCCGGGACGTGTTCGCGCGCCTGGGCGGCTTCGATCCGCGCTACGCCCCGGCCTATTTCGAGGACACGGATCTCGCGTTCCGCCTGCGGGCGGCGGGGCTGCGCGTGATGTACCAGCCGCGCGCGGAGGTGGTGCACGTGGAAGGCGCCTCGCACGGGGGCGAGGAGGAAGGCTCGGCCAAGGAATCACTGATGGCGGCGAACCGCGCGATCTTCGTCGCGCGCTGGGGCGCGACCCTGGCCGCCGATCATGAAGACAACGGCCAGCACGTCGCGCGCGCCCGCGAACACGCGCGCCACCGCCGCATGGTGCTGGTGATCGATCATTACGTCCCGCAACCGGACCGCGACGCCGGGTCCTGCAACATCCTCAACTACATCGACGCCTTGCTGGAAGACGGCGCGGTGGTGAAATTCTGGCCGCATAACCGCGCCTACAGCCCCGGCTACACCGAGGCGTTGCAGGATCGCGGCGTGGAAGTGTTCCATGGCGGCCGGGCCGACGCCTTCGCCGAATGGATCGCCGCCAACGGCGCGGAGCTGGACGCCGTGCTGCTGAGCCGGCCCGACGTGGCGCACGCGGTGCTCGCCGAGCTCAAGCGCCACAGCCCCGCGCGGCTGATCTATTACGGCCATGATCTGCATTTCCGCCGCCTGCGCCGCGAGGCCACGCTCGCGCGCGATGCCGCGCTCGCCGGGCTGGCCGCGCGCACCGAACGGATCGAGCGCTGGGTGTGGCGCAGCGTCGATACCGTGCTCTATCCCTCGGCCGAGGAAGCCGCCTTCGCCGCCGCCCTGGAGCCGGGGATCGTGGCGCGTGCCGCGCCGCCCTTCGGGTTCGACGATTTCGGGGCGACCCGAGCCGCGCCGGCCAATGCCGACCTGCTGTTCGTGGGCGGCTTCGCCCATCCGCCCAACGAGGCCGCGCTGCGCTGGTTCGCCTCCGACATCCTGCCCCTGGTCCGCGCCCGGGTTCCCGCGGCGCGGCTGGTCATCGCGGGTTCCCATCCCGGCCCCGGCGTGCGCGCGCTGGAAGCGTCCGGCGCCGTGCTGCACGCGGATATCCCCGCGGCCGCGCTGCGCGCGCTCTATGCCGAAGCGCGCGTGGCGATCGCGCCGCTGCGCTTCGGCGCCGGGGTGAAGCTGAAAGTCGCCGAGGCGCTGCGCGAGGGCACGCCCCTGGTCACCACGCCGATCGGCGCGGAGGGCCTGCCGGGGATCGGCGCGGTGGCCGCGATCGCCGAGACGCCATCGGCCTTCGCCGCCGCGGTCGTGGCGCTGCTGACAGACGACGCGCAGTGGCGGGAATTTTCGGCAGCGCAATTGGCCTATGCACGGACGCATCTGACCACCGCGGCGCTACGGCGGCGGTTCCTGGAGGCCGCGGGGTTCGCGCCCGCGGAGCGCGCCGGGATGGCGTCGATCCGGGCGGATGGTCCGCCGATCGCGGATCAGGTCGCGCTGCGTGCTCTCCTTGAGCCGGCGTTGTAGATACGCGGCCTTGCGTCCGCGAGCCGGCCCACCGGCGCTCGCCGAAATGTCGCGTTCGCGGTAACCTCGACGCGCGCAAGGACCGCACCGAAGGGAGAGACATATGCCGACCCAGGCACGATACCGGTTCATCGTCAGCATGGACGTGACCCCCGAGAAGGAAGCCCTCTTCAACGAGGTCTATGACCAGGAGCACGTGCCCCTGCTGCTGAAGGTTCCCGGCGTGCGCGCCGTCACCCGGCTGCGCACGGAGGCCGCGCGATTCGTGATCGGCGGCGAGGTCAAGGAACTCACCGGCGCCGGGGCGCCGAAATACGTGGCGATCTACGAGATCGACAGCCCGGACGTGCTGACCAGCGCGGCCTGGGCGGCGGCCTCGGAACAGGGCCGCTGGCCGACCGAGGTGCGGCCGTACACCAGCAACCGCCATCACATCGTGCGCGCGGTGGTGTAGCGCGCGAATATCATCCGCCTGGGGGCGTCCGTCCGGGGGCGCCCGCCGCGCTACGCGAACGCCTTGTGATAGGCGCTGAGCACCGGCGCGCCGCCGAGATGGACGTAAAGGACCTTCGCCTCGCGCGGGATCTCCCCGTTGCGGGCCATGGCGATCAGCCCGGCCATCGATTTTCCCTCATAGACCGGGTCGGTGAGCATCCCTTCCAGCCGCGCCGCGGCGCGGATCGCGGCGATCGTGGCGTCATCCGGAAGGCCGTAATCGGGGCCGGCGAAGCGGGGATCGATCTCGATCTCGGTGTCGTCGATCTCCCGACCCAGCCCCACCAGATCGGCGGTCGCGCGCGCGATCCGGGTGACGGCCGCGCGCGTCATCGCCGCGTTCGCCGCCGTATCGATCCCGACCACCCGGCGGCGCCGCTCCTGTGCCCCGAAACCCACCACCATGCCGGCCTGGGTCGAGCCGGTACAGGTCGCGGTAACGATCGTATCGAAGAAGATCCCCTGCGCGGCTTCCTGCGCCGCCACCTCGTCGGCGAAGCGGGCGTAGCCTAGTCCGCCGAGCCGATGGTCCGATGCGCCGGCCGGGATGGCGTAGGGTTTGCCGCCCTCAAGCCGCACCTGATCGAGCGCCCGCTGCCAGGTTTCCTTCACTTCGGTGG
>JAKAZN010000336.1 GCA_021815835.1 Pseudomonadota bacterium | reverse complement strand
TCCGCCCTCGTCCACGATCAGCCGCGCGGTCTCGGCGCAATCCTCGGCCGAGGACAGGGCGTGCACCAGCACACGATAGCCATCCGCGGCGAGCGCGCGGGCGATGGCGCGGCCGATATTCAGCGCGCTGCCGGTGACGATTGCCACCCGGGGGGTGGAGTCGTGGGCGGATTCGGGCGTGTCGGTCAAGGCGGTCCTCCTGTCCGGCGACGGATTCTGTCATTCCGCCGCAACCTGATCGTGTGTCTGTAACCATTTTGCGAGGGGCGGCGCGATATTCCAAGCGGCAGCGGAACATGCACGGGGCCGGAGGGGCCGGACCCGGCCAGGTCCAGGCGCGGAGTTCATGCGATGCCACGATTGAGGTTGCAGCCGGCCCGCATGGCCCCGCGCCACGCCGCCGGGCCAAGCCTCACCGAAGACCGGCGCGCGATCTCCGCCCTTGAATACGCCCTGCTCGCGATGTTCGTCGGCCTCGCCGTGCTCGGCGCGGAGACGCAGTTCGGGCGCGCGGTGCGCGCGCTCATCACCAGGGATTCGACCCCGATCGTCGCGGTCACGAACGGACTCTCCACCGGAGGTGGCGGTGGTGGTGCGCCCAGCACGCGCTAACGTCGCCGGCACGCGCGACGGGCCCTTTATGCGATGACGATCTTCGGCCCGCCGGACGGCGCGGCACCCTCCAGCCGCGCCCGGACCGCGCCGGCGAGGGCGGCGAAAGCCTGACCCGCCGGGCTGTCCGGCGCCGCCGCCGCGACCGGCGTGCCGGCATCCGATCCGGTGCGGATCTCGAGCAGCAGCGGAATCTCGCCCAGGAACGCGGCACCCAGCCGCGCCGCCTCCGCCCGCGCCCCGCCATGGCCGAAAATCTCCGCCCGATGGCCGCAGGCCGGGCAGCAGAAGAAGCTCATGTTCTCGACGATGCCGAGCACCGGCACGTTCACCTTCTCGAACATCCGCACCCCCCGCCGCGCGTCGATCAGCGCGATATCCTGCGGCGTGGAGACGATGACGGCACCGGCAAGTTTCACCCGCTGCGCCATGGTGAGCTGCGCGTCCCCGGTGCCGGGCGGCATATCGACCACCAGCACGTCGAGCGCGCCCCAGGCCACCTGGCCCATCATCTGCTCCAGCGCGCCCATCACCATCGGGCCGCGCCAGATCATCGGCGTCTCCTCCTCGACCAGGAAGCCGATGGACATGCATTTGATGCCCCAGGCCTCGATCGGGATCATCTTCTCGCCGCGCACCTCCGGCTTCTTCGCGATGCCCAGCATCCGCGGCAGCGACGGGCCGTAGATGTCGGCGTCCAGCAGGCCGACCCGCAGCCCGGCGCGCGCCAGCGAAACCGCGAGGTTCACCGCCACGGTCGATTTCCCGACCCCGCCCTTGCCGGACGCGACGGCGACGATCGAGGTCACCTCCGCCAGCAGCAGCGCGGTCTTGGCCCCGGGCGCGGGCGGCGCGGCTTGCGGTGGCGCCTGGGTCTTGTGCGCGGTCAGCACCGCGGTCGCGTTGGTCACGCCGGGCTGGGCGGCGAGCACGCGCTCCACCTCGCGCCGCACCGGCTCCATCGCCGCGGCCTCGGCGCGGTCGGTCAACAGGGCGATCTGCACCAGGCCGCCGCGGATCTCGATCCCCTCGATCCGCCCGGCGGCGACGATGTCGCGCCCGGCGGGATCGCGGATCCCGGCGAGGGCGGCGCGCAGCGTATCGGCGGTGGGGACGCTCATCGATGGCTTATCCTTACGAAATCCAAACATCGCCCGCGCTCACGGGAGCCGCGCTCCCGGCGTCCCCGATCACGGTGTATGCCCCGGCGCCGGCGCGGCGCGCAGATAGCGCAGGAACGGGCTGTCGGGGGAGAGCACGAGGCGGTTGTTCCCCCGTCCCAACCCGTGCCGGTACGCCTCCAGGGTGCGCCAGATGCCGTAGAAATGCGGGTCCTGATCGACCGCCTTGGCGTAGATCGCGATCGACTGCGCCTCCCCCTCCCCGCGCAGCGCGGAGGCTTCGGAATTGGCGTTCGCCAGCAGCACGGTGCGGTCGCGGTCGGCGCCGGCGGTGATCTTCTGCGCCGCCTCCGCGCCCTTGGCGCGCAGTTCGGCCGCCACCCGCTCGCGTTCGGAACGCATCCGTTTCAGCACCGCGTCGGTGTTCTGCACCGGCAGGCTGGTGCGGCTGATGCGCACATCCGCGACCCGCACGCCGAAGCCCGCCGCCGCCGCGCGCACCTGGCCCAGGATCTGGGTCAGCACATGGGTGCGCGAGGAGCTCAGCACGGCGATCAGGCTGTTGGAGGCGAGCACGTTGCGCATCGACGACGACACCACCGCGTCCAGCCGCTGCAGGATCGCGTCCGGATCGGGACCCACGGTCTGGTAGTAGGTCAGGGGATCGACGATGCGGTATTCTACGAAACCATCGACGATCAGGCGCTTCTGGTCGCCGAGGATCGTCTCCTCGGCGGGAAACGCATCCATCTGCAGCCGCTTGTCGAACAGGATCACGGTCTGCACGAAGGGCATCTTGAAATGCAACCCGGGTTTCGTCACCACCGCGACCGGCTTGCCGAACTGGGTGATGAGCGCCTGGCCGGTCTGGCGCACGGTATAGACGCTGCCGAACAGCGCGATGAGCACGACCACGCCGAGCGCGGCGGCGGCGAGGGTGAGGCGGTTCATCGGCCGGCTCCCGTCGCTGTCGCCGAGGGCGAGACCGATTGCGGGCCGATCGATGCCGGCCCGGTCGATGTCGCCCCGGTGGATGTCGGCTGGGTCAGCGGCAGCATCGGCAGGATCCCCTTCAGCCCGTCGCCCACGACCAGGGTGGAGGCATGGCCGAGCACCGCCTCCATCGTCTCGATATAGATACGTTCCAGGGTCACCTCCCGCGCGGCGCGATAGGCGGTCTCGACGCTGTCGAAGCGCTTGGCGGCGCCGGTGGCGCGCGCGATCAGCGCGGATTTCGCGCCCTCCGCGGTCTGCACGATCTGCGCCGCCTGGCCGCGCGCGCGGGGGACCACGTTGTTGCGATAGGATTCCGCCTGGTTCACCGCGCGGCGCGCATCTTCCCGCGCCGCCTGCACGTCGCGGAAGGCCGGCAGCACCAGGGCCGGCGGATCGACGCGCTGAAGCTGCACCTCGGTCACCTCGATGCCGGCATGGTAGCTGTGCAGGCGGGCCTGCGTGGTGCGCAGCACCGCCTGCTCGATCGCCGCGCGGCCCGAGGTGAGCACGGGATCGAGCGCCATCAGCCCGATCACCTCGCGCAGGCTGCTTTCGGTGACCTGCTTCACCAGCCGGCGGGGATCGCGGATGTGGAACAGATATTCCTGCGGATCGCGGATGCGCCAGAACACGGTGGCGTTGACCGCGACGATGTTCTCGTCGCCGGTCAACAGGTGGCTTTCTTCCGGCACCTGGACCGCGCCGCCGGTTTCGGCGGAATAGGCGACGAAGCCGACATCGGTGCGGTTGATGCGCGTCACGGCGGGGCGCAGCACCGTCTCGATCGGCCAGGGCAGGTGGTAGTTCAGCCCGGGCGGCGTGCTGCCGACGAAGGCGCCGAAGCGCAGCACGACGCCGAGCTGGTCGGGTTGGACCACGTAGATGCCGCTGGCGAGCCACAGCACGACCACGCCCAGCAGGCCGAGCCCGAGCAACCGCGGATTGCCGCCCCCGCCCGGCGGGTGGCGCCCCCGCAACCAGGCCTGCAAGCGCGCGACCAGCGCCGCGAGATCGGGCGGCATGCCGGGCGGGGAGC
>JAKAZN010000335.1 GCA_021815835.1 Pseudomonadota bacterium | reverse complement strand
TGCAGTCCTCGGCTTTGTGCGCGCGGCGCACGACGGCGAAGGCGGGATCGGCGCCACCGCGCGCGTGTCCGACGCGGCGGTGCGCGAGCTCACCGCGAAATCCGACGAGATCGCCAAGGCCGGCGGCACGCCACTCGCCGTCGCGCGGGACGGCAGGCTGCTCGGCGTCATCTATCTCAAGGACATCGTGAAGGGCGGTATCCGCGAGCGCTTCAATGAGCTGCGCCGGATGGGCATCCGCACGGTGATGATCACCGGCGACAATCCGCTGACGGCCGCCGCGATCGCGGCCGAAGCCGGCGTGGACGATTTCCTCGCCCAGGCGACGCCGGAGGCCAAGCTCAGGCTCATCCGCGACGAGCAGGGCCAGGGCAAGCTGGTGGCCATGTGCGGCGACGGCACCAACGACGCGCCGGCGCTGGCGCAGGCCGATGTCGGCGTGGCGATGAACACCGGCACCATGGCGGCGCGCGAGGCCGGCAACATGGTCGATCTCGACAGCGACCCCACCAAGCTGATCGAGATCATCGGCATCGGCAAGCAGTTGCTGATGACCCGGGGCGCGCTGACCACGTTTTCGATCGCCAACGACGTGGCGAAGTATTTCGCCATGATCCCGGCGATGTTCATCGCCTTCTACCCGCAGCTCCAGGCGCTCAACGTGATGCATCTCGGCAGCCCCGAGAGCGCGATCCTGTCGGCGATCATCTTCAACGCGCTGATCATCGTGGCGCTCATCCCGCTCGCGCTCCGCGGCGTCGCCTACCGGCCGATCGGCGCGGCGGCGATCCTGCGGCGCAACCTGCTCCTCTATGGGCTCGGCGGCATCATCGTGCCGTTCGTCGGGATCAAGCTGATCGACATGTTCGTCACCGCGTTGCGCCTGGTTTGAAAGGGCACTCCCATGCAACATATCCGTCCCGCGATCGTGATGATCCTGGTCATGACCCTGCTGACCGGGCTGGTCTATCCGCTCGCCATCACGGGCATTGCCCAGCTCGTCTTTCCCTGGCAGGCGCATGGCAGCCTGATCCGGCGCGATGGCAAGGTGATCGGTTCGGCGCTGATCGGGCAGAACTTCAGCTCCGACCGCTATTTCCATCCGCGGCCATCGGCCACGACGGAACCCGACCCCAAGGACGCCAGCAAGACCATCTCGGTCCCTTACGCGGCGGATAATTCCGTGGGCTCCAATCTGGCCCCGACGTCCAAGGCGCTGGCGGACCATGTCCGCGCCCGGGCGCAAGCGCTGGCCGCGCAGAACCCCGGGACGCCGATCCCGGCCGATCTTGTGACCAGCTCGGCAAGCGGCCTCGATCCCGACATCACCCCCGCCGGCGCGCTGTTCCAGGTGCCGCGCATTGCCCACGCGCGCGACCTGCCGGAGGATACCGTCCGCCGGCTCGTGATGGCGCATATCACCGAGCCGCTGTTCGGCGTCATCGGCACGCCGCATGTGAACGTGCTAAAGCTGAACCTGGCGCTGGACGCGCTGGGCCGGCACTGATCCCCGCTCCGAAAGCGGCGCGGCCAGGGGTTTCCGGATGACAGAGACCGCACAGCGGGATTCGCGCCCCTCACCGGACGCCTTGCTCGAAGCCGCCCGGCGCGCCGATGCCGGGCGGCTCAAGCTTTTTCTCGGCGCCGCGCCTGGCGTGGGCAAGACCTTTGAGATGCTCACCGCGGCCCATGCGCGCGCGCGCGACGGGATCGACGTCGTGATCGGGGTCGTCGAGACCCATGGCCGGGCGGAGACCGAGGCGCTGCTTACGGGCCTCGCGGCGATCCCGCGCCGGACCGTGGACTACAAGGGGCACAGCCTGGCGGAGATGGATCTGGACGCCATCCTCGCCCGTCGCCCGGCGCTGGTGCTGGTCGATGAGCTCGCCCATTCCAACGCGCCGGGATCGCGCCACCCGAAGCGCTATTTGGATGTCGAGGAACTGCTCGCCGCCGGCATCGACGTCTATACGACGCTGAACATCCAGCATGTGGACAGCCTGTCGGACGTGGTCGCGCGGATCACCCGCATCCGCGTGCGCGAGACGGTGCCGGATTCCATCATCGACCGCGCCGACGAGGTTGAGGTCATCGATCTGACGCCCGAGGACCTGATCCAGCGCCTGCGCGAAGGGAAGGTCTATGTGCCGCGGCAGGCGGCGCGCGCGATTCAGCATTACTTCTCGCCCGGTAACCTGACCGCGCTGCGCGAGCTCGCGCTGCGTCGCACCGCCCAGCGGGTCGATGCGCAGATGCTCAGCTACATGCGCCGCCACGCGATCCGCGGCCCCTGGCCGGCTGGCGAGCGCGTGCTGGTCTGCATCGACGACCGGCCGGGCGCGGAGGCGCTGGTGCGCGACGCGCGCCGCCTCGCCGAGCAACTCCGCGCGCCCTGGACCGCGCTGCATGTGGAGACCGAAACGGCCGGGCGGGACGCGGAGGCCGCGCGCGACCGCGTGGCCGAAGCATTGCGGCTTGCCGAACGGCTGGGCGGCACCGCGGTGACGATCCCCGGGCGCGATGTCGCGGAAACCGTGCTCGACTACGCGCGGGAGCATAATTTCGTCCACGTGATGATCGCCCGTGCCCGGCCCCGTCCCTGGACCTTCTGGCGACGCGGGGCGGTGGAACGAAGGCTGATCCGCGCGGCCGGCGATCTGGCGATCCACCTGCTGCCGCCCGCGCAGCCGGTGGAGGCGCCCGGGAAACCCGCCGCCGCCGCGCCGCGCCGGGCGATCGATGTGTCCGCCCACGCCGCCGGCGCGGCGATCGTCGGCGCGGCGCTCGCTGTTGCGCTCGCCTTGCGCCAGGTGCTGGCCACCGCCGATATCGGTCTGGTGTTCCTGACCGCCGTGCTGGTCAGCGCGGTGGGCTACGGCCTCTGGCCCGCGCTGCTCGCCTGCCTGCTCAGCGCGTTCGCCTATAATTTCTTCTTCCTGCCGCCGCTCTACACCCTGACCATCGCCGACCCCGCGAACGTCGTCGATCTGTTCTTTTTCATCGTGGTGGCGCTGATCGCGAGCCAGCTCGCCGCGCGGCTGCGCGCGCAGGCGATCGCGGCGGCGGGGCGGGCAAAGACCACCGAGGAGCTCTACCAGTTCAGCCGCAAGCTCGGCGGCGCGGTGGAGCTTGACGATCTGCTCTGGGCCACCGCGCACCAGATCGCGCTGATGCTGAAGGTCCGCGTTGTGTTGCTGCTGCCGGAGGCCGACGCGCTGACCCCGCGTGCCGGCTATCCGCCCGAGGACAAGTTGCCCGAGGCCGATCTTGCCGCCGCGACCTGGTGCTGGCGCAACGCGCGTCCCGCCGGACGCGGGGCGGAGACCTTGCCCGGGGCGAAATGGCTGTTCCTGCCGATGCGCACCGGACGCGGGACGGTGGGCGTGGTCGGCATCGACCGCGATGCGCCGCCTGGCCCGCTGCCGCCCGATCAGCAGCGGCTTCTGGCGGCGCTGGTCGATCAGGCGGCGCTCGCGATCGAACGGATGCTGCTCGCCGAGGATCTCGATCGCGCGCGGCTGGAAGCGGAAAGCGACCGGCTGCGCGCCGCGTTGCTGACCTCGCTGTCGCACGATCTGCGCACGCCGCTCGCCTCCATCCTGGGTTCTGCGAGCAGCCTCGCCGCGCATGAGGGCGTGCTCGATCCGCCCGCGCGCGCCGTCCTGATCGGTACCATCCGCGACGAGGCCGAGCGGCTCAATCGGTTCATCGGCAATCTGCTCGACATGACGCGGGTCGAAGCGGGACGGGTGGCGCCGGATCGCGGT
>JAKAZN010000334.1 GCA_021815835.1 Pseudomonadota bacterium | reverse complement strand
GGTGCCGAGCCGCATCTTCGCTCCCTGCTGGGCGAAGGTTTCGGCCAGCAGCAGCGCCGGGATCACCGCCGGGTGGCCCCACAGCATCCCGCCGAGGCCCTCCTGGCGGGTGAATTCCTCGAAGGCGAAACTGTCGATCGGATCGGTCTTCTTGCCATAAGGCAACCGCAACAGGAAGCGCGGCGTGGCGAGGCCCAGATAGGCCGCCTGCGGCAGCGCGAACAGCGCGCCGAACGCATCCTGGATCAGCGGATTCTGTAGATGCATCGGCGTGGAAAGCGCATCCGGCCCGATCGCGGCGACGAACGGCGCGCCGGCGCCGGCGGCGATCGCGGCGATGCGTCCCAGCAGGTCCGCGTGCGGCGGCGCCAGTTCGAAATCGTAAAGACCGATCACCGCCGAGATCGCGCCCTGATGCGCGTCCATCGCCGGCTTCTCGGCGAGCATGCCATAAAGCCCGGTATCTTCCAGCGCGTCGGTCGCGGCCAGATCGGCGGCGAGCTCCTCGGCGGAGACATCGTAGAGCACGATTTCCATGGTGGCGCTGGTTTCGATGCGCCGGACCAGCAGCTCGACGCCGCGCCAGATCGCCTCGGTGGCCTGGAAATCGGGGTGGTGCAGCACGCGGCGCATGGCCGCCGAGAGCGCTTCGTCGACCTGCGCGATCAGCGCGTCCTGGCGCGGGTCCTTCGCCGGCTGGATATAGGGACCGACGAGGCGCGCGAGCAGCGCATCGACCGCCGTTTCCTCGGGCTCCGCCGCCGCCGGCCGGCCGACGAGCTGGGCGAAATCGGACAGTTTCGTGGTGGCGATCGCGGCGCCGCGGGCGCGCTTGCGCGGGGCGGCGGGCAGCGCGGTGCCGCCCCAGGCCATGACCTGCCTGGCCGCCTTCTCGAACCCCACCTTGTTCGCGAGATTACGGCGCAGGCCGCGCAGTTCCTCGAACAACGAGACGTTCGCGGCCAGTTCGTCGGGATGGAAATCGTCCATCGACCCGATCGCAACCGCGACCGCGCCGCCGTCTTCGGTCAGCGGCAGCGACAGATTGATCGCCATCCGCGCGATCACGTCGTCGAGGTTATCGACATCGATCCGGATCGGCTTGCGGGCGGCGAGATCGGCGCCGGTCTCCAGGGTGCCGGCATTGGCGCGGCCGGAGAAATCGCCCAGCAGCGCGAGCCGGAACTTCTTGCCCGATGCGGCCGGACGGTTGCCGCCGCCGAGACGGCCGAAACTGACCTCGTATTTCATGCTGGCCCTCCGCTTGCGTTGGGGAATAGTATCACGCGCCCGCGCGGCAGCGGAAGGGCGCATCGGAGGAAACCGACGTGAAACAGGGCGAACGGCCGGAACTCTCGTCGGCCTGGTGGAAGAAGGCGCAACCTGCGGGTTTGCGCGGCGACGAACGTCTGTACGTCGCGCTGCGCCTCTGGGAAGCCGCGCGCCGCGTGCTGGAGCGCAAGGCCGGGGAGGAAGCGCTGGAAGCGGCGGAGGGCGCGCTCGACCGGGTGGAATCCTGCACCGACGAGGTCATCGCCGCCGCCGCCAAGATCAAGAACAACCCCGAGATGGCCGCCACCGTGACCTGCCTCGGCAAGCTCGATCGCGAGATCAGGACCGAGCGCAAGTGGCTGGCCGAGCAGGAAGGCGATCCGGACGCCAGCAAATTCGCCGCCCCCGAGGCGTACCGCGCCTATCTGCTCACCGGGCTCAAGCGCATTCATTCCGGAGCCGACATGAATTTCGCCATCGCGCTCGGTCGCGCGCCGGAAGATCACCGCCTGGCGTTGAACAAATCCAAATCCGCGAAATCGCTGCTCGGGTTTCTGGTGCGCGAAACCGGGCTGCACCAGGCGACCTTCGGCGTCGCGCGGGCCGACGAAAACAAACCCGGCACCATGGTGCTGGCGCTCGAAGGACGCCAGATCGCCGGGTTGGCGAAACGCGCCACCCTGATGCTGAAGGCGTTCCAGCCGCTGCCGTACAAGCTGGCGCGCCTGACGGTGGGCGGCAAGGATACCGACGATACCGAGGATGATGCCTGAACGGGCTATGCCCCCGCGATGCGCCGTCCCTGCTCCAGCGCCGCGTAGGACGTGGTGGGCGCGGCCATCAGCCAGCGGAAGCCCTGGGCCAGCACCGTCTCCACGTTCTTCGTATCGACATGGGGATGACCGCACGGCACGTTGTACTGCTTGCAGATCGCCACCACCTCGCTGATCGCCGAGGCCACGGTGGGGTGCTCGTACTGGCGCGGATGCCCCAGATCCTGCGACAGGTCGCCCTCACCCACCAGCACGACGCCGATGCCCGGAACCTGCTCCAGCATCTTCGGCAGATTGGCGATGGCGCGTTTTTCCTCGCACATGATGGCGACCAGGATTTCGCCGTCGGGCGCCAGCGGCCAGACATCGGCGCGCTTGTAGTATTCCTGCGCCGAAAGCCCCCAGTAGCGCGCGGCGGCCGTCGGCGCGTCGCCGCGCTGGCCGGGCGGGTGGTAAAGCGGGGCGCTTTCGGGGCGCGGATAGCGGCAGGCGACGACGGCGTTGCGCGCGTCCTCCACCGTGGAAACATGCGGCCAGACCACGCCATAGACGCCGATATCCAGCACCTGCTTGGCGATCCACTGGCTGTTCTCCCCGCCGTTGGGCGGGATGCGCACCATCGGCGTCACCGCCGGCGCGAGGCTGCCGCCTTCGACGATCTGCTTGCGGTTCAGCATGTATTGCAGGCAATGGCGCAGGGTCGTGATGTCGTAGGGGTTGTGCTCCATCTCGAACACCACCGCATCGTAATTCGCCGTGGCGGCACCGATCGCGGCACCGATCTCGGGTGGGACGAAACTGGTGAAGGCGGGCTTGCCGGAGGCCAGCGCGCGGATGGCGCCATTCAGGCGGGGCGTTTCGGGCATGGGCACGGTCCTTCCGATCAAACGCCGCCCCGGTCAGGCGACAACCAAATCAGGCGACAACCAAATCAGGCGACAAACAAATCCTCGGCCCGGCAGGCGGCGGCGATCAGGCCCTGCGCGGCGGCGTAGCGGGTAAGCGTTTCGATGGCGGCGCGATTCGCGGCAAGCCCGTAGGGCAGGGGATCGGCGCCGCCCAGCGCGGCCGGCCCCGGCGGCGGCGGCGTGGCCTCCTTCGCCGCGGCGAACAGCGCCATCAGCTCGTCGGCCAGCCACGGATGGGCGTCCAGCACGGAACGGGTAAGCGCGAGCGCGTGGTTGACCGGATAGATCCCGGTGCGGCGATAAGCGGCCGCGGCGGCGGCGTCGGGATCGGCAATGACCGGGCGGATCTGGGTCGGATCGAGACCGGAAAGAGCGATTCCCGCGTCGATTTCCCCCGCGCCCAGCATCGCCGCGAGATCCGCCCCAGGTGGCGCGCGCGTGGCGAATACCGGGTCGGGGCAGTCGGCGACATGCGCGCCCTCGGTGGTGATCCAGGTGCTGCGCGCGGGATCGACGCCGTGCTCGTCGGCCAGAAGACCGCGCACCCAGACGCCGGTGGTCTGCGACCAGGCGCGCACGCCGATCCGCCGTCCGGCCAGATCCGCGGGGCCGACGATCGGCCCGTCGCGCCGGCACACCAGCGCGCCGTGGTGGAACCCGCGCATCAGCACCGCGGACAGTCCGACGATGGGCACCGCCCGCGCCCGCGCCTGGGCGAGCGTCGCCACCGCCATTTCGGACAGATCGAAGGCAAGCTCGCGCGCCATCGGCCGGAACGCGCGCGAGATCGGGGAGATCGTCACGAAATCGAAGGAA
>JAKAZN010000333.1 GCA_021815835.1 Pseudomonadota bacterium | reverse complement strand
CGCGGCCCGTCGTAACGCTCCGGCGGGCCGCGGCGCTGCCAGTGCCCGTGTTCGTTCCGGCCGCGGTCGCCGTCTTCCGCCCGCGCGGGGCCGGCGAGGACGCCGGTCAGGGTCGCGGCGAGCAGCCCGCCCAGCAGGATCAGCCGCGCGCGGTGCGCGCGCGGCCGGATCGCACGATTCGATCGGTTCATCGGTTCGCTCCTAGCCTTGCCGCGCCGGCTTGCCGCGATAGGCGTCGTTGCGGAACATCTGGTCCGCGGTCGCTTTCTGGCTGGGCGACATCGTGGCGTACAGATGCTCGAACGCCGGCACCAGCTTGCGCATATCCCGCGCGTGGGTGGCCGCGACCTGCATGTAGGAGCGCATGTTCTGCTCCGCGTTCATGGTCGGCAGCTGGTTCATGCGACGGCGCATCGTCTTGTCCATGTCGAGGGCGTTGGCGCGCATCACCGCGGTGAAATGGTTCCATGGCTTCGTCTGGGCGGGTGTGATCTGCAGGGAGGCGTGCAGCTCGGCGATGCGGTTGTTGACCCGCTCGGTCATGGTTTGCGGCGGGGTCGTGGCGACCGCCGCCTGGGTGGCCGGCGTGGTCATCGCCGGCTCGGTCATCGTCGGCGTGGGCGGCGCCGCCATGGCGGCCAGGCTGCCGAAGCCGAGGATGGCGACGGTTGCCAGCAGGGCCTGTCGTAGGGTTGTTTTCATGATGCTACCTCGTGGGGATGGATGTTCGGGGAGGGATTTGCGGGGAGGGGTCGAAATTATTGCGCGCCGCCCGGCGGGTCCGCGGTGCCGCCGGTCGTCCGGTCGAGCCTCATGTGGCCGGCGGCTTGCCTTTTTGGGATGGCGGCATCGGCGGCGCCGGAGGCCGTGGCGCGCCCGATGCAACGGATGGCTTGGCGGCTTTCGGCTTCTTCGGTTCCCGATTGCCGCGCTGACGACCCTTGGCCACTGCTGTTCTCCTGCTGATTCCGTTCCGGCTCCGGTCTGATCGAGAACCGGGCAGCGACGCGCCGTCCTGTTCGTTCCATATTCGGCACGTTCCGCCGGTCGCTCCGCCGTTCGCCGCGACGCGGTGGGTCCGAAAAACCCGATCTGTCTGGAATGGCGGCATGCGTTCGAACGAAACCGTCATGCCTGCCGGAAAGCGCAACCTTCAGATTGGGATGAGGGCGCGTGTTTGCAACCTCGCGGCTCGCGATAGACACGCGGTCGCGAAAAATTTCCGAGGGAACGGATGTTGTGGGATTTCCGCGATCGACGCGCCGCGCCTGGGTAGATTCCGAGTCTCCACAGACCACGTCTCGCGTCGTATCAATCGCCGTCCGGACAACAGGTCCGGGTACCGGCCCTCCCCAGGCCGGGCGGAGCAACGGAACAGACGCCTTCCTCCCCCTCGACGGCGAGCTGTTTCGTGTCGGTACCGGGCTGCGCTGAGCATGTCCAAGCGCAAGCCAAAACTCAGTGCGCGAACCTTCCCCAAGGTTCGCCCTCCTTGCCCCGGTACCATTATCCGCGCGAACCGCCCCGGCGTGAGTAGATTCCGAATCTGGGCGAGGGCATTGCCGGTTCGTAGCATCGCGCAGCCGACATGGGATCCCTGTCTCCGGTGCCTGTGTGCGCATCGAGGGAACATGACCGATGGATAAGCTGGCCACGGGTGCCTTTCGTGATCGCGCGCCGGCGATGGGCGCGCGGTCGGGCATGGGCGCGACGGCCGCCACAGCCACCCGTGTGACACTCGACCACGGCCTGACCGTCGGCCGGCAGGCATTGCCCGGACAGGTAGTGCTGGACCACCCGAACGTCTCCCGCCGCCACGCGGCGTTCGACGTCACCGACGGCGCCGTGGTCTTGCGCGAACTTGGCGGTAGCAACGGCACCTACGTCAACGGGGAAAGGCTGCGCGGCGCGCGCGCGCTGGTTCAGGGTGATCGCATCGATATCGGTCCGTTCCGGCTGACGTTCGACGGCGCGGCCCTCACCAGGGTCCGCCAGGTCGGCGCCGCTCATCTGGCGGTGCGCGCCGTCAGCTACGATGTGCCCGGCGCTGGCCGCATCCTGCACGCCGCCAGCCTGGTCGTCCGGCCATCCGGATTCGTCTGCATCATCGGCTCCAATGGCGCGGGCAAATCCACCTTGATGAACATCATGGCCGGCCGAACCCGCCCGACCGAGGGCGCGGTGCTGCTCAACGGCATCGACCTGCACCGGAACTTCGATGCCTTGAAGCGGGATATCGCTTTCGTGCCGCAGCAGGACGTGTTGCATGAGCAGCTCACCTTGCGCCAGGCGCTCGACTATGCGGCGCAGCTTCGGCTACCGCCCGAGACCACCCGTGCGCAGCGCCAGGAAGCGGTGCATGAGGCCGCGCGGGCGGTGGATCTGCTCGACCGGCTCGACCAGCGGATCGGGGCGCTCAGCGGCGGGCAGAAGAAATGCGCGAGCCTCGCCGCCGAGATCCTGAACCAGCCCGCCTTGCTGTTCCTCGACGAGGTGACCAGCGGCCTGGACGAGACCACCGACGGGGAGATCATGCGCCTGTTGCGCCGCCTGGCCGACGCCGGGATGATCGTCGTCGTCGTCACCCACACCCTGGCAAACGTGGCGGAATTCGCCGACCAGGTCGTCTGCATGGGCCGCGGCGGCCAGCCCGGGTTCATCGGCACGCCGGCGGAGGTGCTGGCGTTCTTCGCCGTGCGCCGATTGGGCGAAGTATTCGCCCGCCTGGACGAGCACGGCGCCGTGTATTGGCGCACCCGCTTCGAGCAGGGCGTCGCGACGACGGTCGCGCGTCCGATCGCCGTCAGTGCCTCGCCCGATCCGGCGCAACCGCGCCCGCCGGCGCGGCGGGGCGTGCCGGCGGAAGCGCGGCGAATGGCCCGGCAGGGACGGATCTTGCTGCGCCGGAACGTTCGGTTGTTGGCGGCCGATCACCGCACGCTGACGATGGCCGCCGTGCAAAGTGTACTGATCGGCGGGCTGATCGGCTACGCCTTCAGCCGGTTCGGGACCGGGGCGGAACGGCTCGCGGCGGAGATGGCGCTGCTGCTGCTGCTCGGACTGAGTGCGATCTGGCTTGGCTGCAACGCGGCATCGAAGGAGATCGTCGGCGAGCTCGCGATCTTCCGCCGCGAGCGCGATATCGGCGTGTCCACCGCGGCCTTCATCGGCGCGAAATACCTTGTGTCCGGCGTCTTCACCGTGATGCAACTGGCCGTGGTCTATGGCCTGGTGTGCGTGCTGGCACAGCGGATCCCGGGGAGCCGGCCGGAGCAGTTCGCGCTGCTGACGGTGGGCGCGATGGCGGGCACGGCGATCGGGCTGCTGATCTCGGCGCTTGCCAACACGCCGGATCAGGCCACCACCATCGTTCCGCTGGCCCTGGTGCCGCAGCTGGTCCTGGCGGGCGTGCTGGTGCCGAAGCTGCCGCATCTGGCCGCGAGCCTGGCCAGGGTCGCGGTCAGCGGATACTGGCTGACCGAGGCGATGAAATCGGTGTTCATCGCCGCGGCCGGACCGATCCGGGTGATCGACGCGCACACCGGCGCGCTGACCGCCATGACGGCCGCGCCCGCCGGCCGCGGGGCGGCGATCATCCTTGCGCAGGCGGTGGGATTTCTCCTGCTTGCCTATCTGGTGGCCCGGCTGCGCCATGCCGGGCGCGGGCGCCATCAATACATGTGATTGTGGAAGCCGCCGCCGAACAACAGATACACGATCAGGATGATCACGAGCAGGCCGAACAGGCCGCCGAAGCCGCGCCCACCGTAGTAGCCGGATCGGTAG
>JAKAZN010000332.1 GCA_021815835.1 Pseudomonadota bacterium | reverse complement strand
GGCCGCGAAGCGGACCAAGGTTGGGCCGAGGGGAGCCAACCCCGAGCACTCCCCCGCGCGAACCGTCCCGGACCCATCCCGATCTCCCTCCTCATGCGTGATGCAACGCCGCCATGATCCGCAGCACCGCCGGCCCGCCCACCACGATGAACACGCAGGGCAGGATGAACACCACCATCGGCAAGGTCAGCATCACCGGCAGCCGCGCCGCGCGTTCCTCGAACCGGGTCAGCGCCTCCTGGCGCATCTCCGCCGACAGCGCGCGCAGCGCCGCCACCAGCGGCGTCCCATATTGCAGGCTCTGCGTCAGCGTCGCCGCCAGCCGCTTGAGACTGTCGAGGCCGGTCCGCCGTGCCAACGAATCGAGCGCCAGCCGGCTTTCCGCCATGATCTGCAATTCGCGCGAGGTGGTCTCCAGCTCCCGCGCGATCGCCGGATGGGCGGGCCGGATTTCGTCGGCCACGCGCGAAACCGCCGATTCCAGCCCCAGCCCCGCCTGGGTGCAGATCACCATCAGATCGAGCGCGTCCGGCAGCCCCCGCTCCAGCGCCTTGAGATACCGCCCGCGCACCTGCTTCACGCTGAAATCGGGCGCCAGCAGCCCGATCAGCGCCGCCGCCCCGATCGCCGCGAACCGCTCCGCCGGCACCAGCGCCATTCCGTGCAGCGCGGCCAGCACCAGCAACGGCAGGCCGAGGAACAGCACGAGCTTCGCGCCCACGAACAGCGCCAGCCCGTTCGCCCCGCGCAGGCCCGCGGCCGACAGCGATTGTTCCAGCTCCGTCAGCGTCCGGCCCGGCAGCACCCCGCTTTGCGCGATCGCCCGTCCCAGCCCGGCCAGGATCCGCGCCGGCAGCGCGCGCAATTCGCCCGCGGCCTGGCGCGGCACGGTCTCCGCCAGCCGCCCCTTCGCCGCCTCCAGCCGCAGCCGCAGCCGTCGCTCGCGCGAAGCCGCGACCGCCAGCACCGCCGCGATCGCCGCGAGCACCGCCCAGCCCAACCCGGCGCCCAGCAGCAGGACGGGGTTCATGCCACCAAGCCCCCCTCCCCTCCCCCAAGGGGAGAGGAGAGTAGCGGCGGGCACGGTCCCGTGGGAGGCGGGCACCTCATGCGAGCGTCTTCTGGATGATGGTCCGCATCGCCAGCACCCCGATCCCCAGCGACAGCGCGGCCACGCCCAGCAAACTATGCCCGGTCGGGGTCTGAAACAGCACCGCCATGTAGCTCGGCTCCAGCACCCCGATCATCCCGCCGGTCGCCAACGGCAACACCGCCAGCACCAGGGCGCTGGTCCGCGCCTCCGACGACAAGGCCCGGCCGCGGCTTTGCAGCGCCACGCGCTTGCGGATCACGTCGGCCAGGTTCTCCAGCACCTCGGTCAGCCCGCCGCCCGTCTGTGCCTGCAAGCCGATCGCGGTGGCGAAGAAGCGATATTCGCCGAGCCCGGTGCGCTCGCCCAGCGCGCGCAGCCCCTGTTCCAGGGGAATCCCGATCAGCACCTGGTCGTGCAGCACGGAAAACTCCGTCGTGGTGGGCGGCTGCGCTTCCTGCGCGACGGCACGCACCGCCTCGGCCACGGGAATGCCCACCCGCACCGCGCGCACGATCATCGCCAGCGCGTCGGGTATCTGCACCAGCAGGCGCTGGCGGTAGCGCGCCTCGGCCCAGCCGAAGAAGGACCGGCACAACACCACGAAACCCGGCGGCACCGCGGCCAGCGCCCACGGCCCCGCCACCCCCTCGGCGAGCCCCGCGCCGATCCGCGCGAGGATCAGCGCCGCCGGCAACACCACCCACCAGGGCAGCGGATAGCGCGCCGCCTTCGCCGGATCGAACCCCACCACCCCGGCCAGCCGCAGATTCCACGGCCGCCGCGACGCGGTATCGGCGCGCGCGATCGAGCGTCCCGCCGCCGGCCGCGCCCGGCTCAGCGGATTGACCACCCGCTCCACCCGCTCCGCGGTCCGCCGCCGATCGCGCTGGGCCCGCGAGGCCACCAGGGCGGCCACGGCAAGCGCGGCCAGCGCGAACAGCGCCACGCCGAGCAGCGGCAAGGCCGGCCCCGGCAGCGCGTTCACCACTCTCCGCCCGCCGCGCCGAGCGCGGCCATCCACGGCTCCACCAGGTTGAAATAGGCCAGCCGCTCGGAAAATCCCGGCCGCGCGCGGCTTGCCACATAGCGCCCGGCGAGCCGTCCGTCCGGGCGTTCGCCGATCGTTTCCAGATGGAAGACGTCGTTCATGATGACGACCTCGCCCTCCATCCCGCAGATTTCGGTGACCTGCACGATGCGCCGCCCGCCGTCGCGCTGGCGCTCCACCTGCACGATCAGGTCGATCGCGCTCACGATCTGCGTGCGGATGGCCGCGGATGGCAAACCCATGTTGCCCATCTGCACCATGTTCTCGATCCGCGTCAGCGCGTCGCGCGAGGTATTCGCGTGGATCGTGGACATCGACCCGTCATGGCCCGTGTTCATCGCCTGCAGCATGTCGAAGGCTTCCGCGCCGCGCACCTCGCCGATGATGATGCGGTCGGGACGCATCCGCAGCGCGTTGCGCACCAGATCGCGCTGCGTGACCTCGCCCTTGCCCTCCAGGCTCGGCGGGCGCGTCTCCAGCCGCACCACATGCGGTTGTTGCAGCTGCAATTCCGCCGCGTCTTCCACCGTGACGATGCGCTCGCCATGGTCGATCAGCCGCGACATCGCGTTCATCAGGGTGGTCTTGCCCGATCCCGTGCCGCCCGAGATCACCACGTTCAGCCGCGCCCGCGCGGCGATCTGCAGCACCTGCGCCACCGGTTCCGTCAGCGCGCCGAAGCCGATCAGGCGCGCGAAATCGATCGTCTTCTTGCCGAATTTGCGGATCGACACGCACGGCCCGTCCAACGCGAGCGGCGGCAGCACGATATTGACGCGCGAGCCGTCCTTCAGCCGCGCATCCACCATCGGGCTCGATTCATCGACCCGCCGCCCCACCGCGGCGGCGATGCGCTGGCAGATCGCGGTCAGATGCGTCGAATCGCGAAACCGCACATCGGACAGCGTCACCTTGCCGGCACGCTCGATGAACACCCGATGCGGGCCGTTCACCATGATATCGGCGATCGCATCGTCTTCCAGCAAAACCTCCAGCGGGCCAAGACCCAGCATGTCGGCCACCAGCTCCCCCGCCAGCGCGCGCTGCTCGCGCGCGTTGAGCTGCAAGCGCCGCTCGGTGGCAATGTCCGACAGCAGCCGCTCCACCTCCGGACGCAGCCGCTCGGGCGGCAACGCCGCCACCGCGGCCGGCTCCAGTCGCGCCAGGCATTGCGCGCGCAGCTCGGTGATCGCCTCCGGCGGCGCGGCGGTGGCGGGCCCGGCATGGGCTTCCCCCGCCTGCGCGGCCTCCTCGGCGCGGCGGCGCCCGAAGCTGGGCAGCGCGACAACACCGCTCATGCGCGCGGCAAACGAAGGAACGGCAAACGAAGAAGCGACAAACGAAGAAGCGACATGGGGGGGCAATCTCCCGGCGGGGGCCGAGAGTGAGCGCGCAAGGTTTCCGGGAGGTTAATCCGCGGCCGCGCGCGGCCGGCGGATCACTCCGGCAACAATGCGATCCCGTCGCCCACGGCGAAGCGCCCGCCTTCGATCACCTCGGCGTGGATGCCGAGGTTGCCGTGGCCATACAAGGCTTGCAGTTCCGCCACCGGGTCCGCGTCCCGTTCGGCCGAGACCGGGTTCACCTCGGTCGCTTTGCAGCGGGCGATGGGTTTCGTCACGCGCAGCACCGCGCCGCCCATTTG
>JAKAZN010000331.1 GCA_021815835.1 Pseudomonadota bacterium | reverse complement strand
GACGGACGAGGTGCCAGGGATGAGTAGGATATTGGGGGCGCGGCGCAGCAGCCAAGCGAGCGCCACCTGCATCGGCGTGGCGTCCAGGCGGCCCGCAACCTTCGACAAGGCCGAGGATTGCAGCGGATTAAATCCGCCAAGCGGGAAAAACGGCACATACGCGATGCCGGCGCGGGCGAGCTCGTCGATCAGGTCATCGTCATCACGATGCGCCAGGTTGTAATGGTTCTGCACGCAGGCGATCTTGCAGAGGCTGCGGCCTTCGGCCACCTGCGCCGGCGTGGCGTTGCTGAGGCCGATATGACGGACCAGCCCCTGCCGCTGCAGCTCGGCCAATACCGTGAGTGGCGCCTCGAGCGATCCGTCTGCGGGCCCGTGCACGTCGAACATGAGGCGGAGATTGACTACCTCCAGCACCTCGAGGCCGAGATTGCGCAGGTTGTCATGCACTGCCTGGACCAGTTCCCCCCGCGAGAACGCCGGAAGCCAGGCGCCGTTCTCGTCCCGTCGAGCACCGACCTTGGTGACGAAGGTGAGGTGGGGGGGATATGGTGCAAGCGCCTCCCAGATGATCTGGTTCGTGACATGCGGGCCGTAGAAATCGCTGGTGTCGATGTGGTCCACTCCGCGGGCGACCGCCTCGCGCAGCACGGCCATGGCCGCGTCGCGGTCTTTGGGCGGCCCAAATACGCCGGGCCCGGCGAGCTGCATGGCGCCATAGCCAAGCCGTTTCACGGTACGGCTGCCGAGTCGATAGGTCCCGGCCTTCTCAAGACTGGTCATGATGCTTCCCTTCGAGGAGGCGCCATAGCTACGTCCTTCGCTCTTGCGCGATAATGGCGCACAATCCGCACACCTTGTGCGGTGTAGCGGACAATGCGTGCGAATCTCGTTGAGCTTCAGGCTTTCTTGGCGGTGGCCCGCGCCGGCGGCTTCCGCGAAGGCGCACGCGCGGCCGGCGCCAGCGCCTCGGGCCTGAGCGAGGCGGTGCGCCGGCTCGAGGCGGAGCTTGGCGTCAGACTCCTCCACCGCACCACCCGCACTGTCCGGCCGACCGAGGCGGGCGCCCGGCTACTAGAGCGGCTCGGCCCGGCGCTCGGCGAGGTGGAGGCCGCGCTCGATGTAGTTAACAGCTTCCGCGACCGGCCGGCGGGCGCGCTCCGGCTCAACGTTCCCGTGAGCGCGGCGCGGCTGGTTCTGCCCCGCATCGTGCCCCCCTTCCTCGCAGCCTACCCCGACATTAAGGTGGAGGTCATTGCCGACGATAGCTTCGTTGACGTGCTGGCCGCCGGCTGCGACGCCGGTATCCGCTACGACGAGCGGCTGGAGGCGGACATGATCGCGGTGCCGATTGGGCCGCGCGTCCAGCGCTTCGCGACCGCCGCTTCCCCGGCCTATCTCCGCCGCCACGGTCGGCCGCAGCATCCCCGCGATCTGATGGACCATGCGTGCCTGCGCGGCCGCTTCGCGAGTGGCACGATGATGGTTTGGGAATTCGAGCGTGACCGCGAGGTGGTACGGATCAATCCAGAGGGGCCACTGCTCGTCAGCGTCGGCGCCGCGACCGACCTCGCCGTGGATGCCGCCGTCGCCGGAACTGGGATCATCACCCTGTTCGAGGACTGGCTACGCCCGCACCTCGACAGCGGCGCGCTGGAGCCGGTTCTCGAACCCTGGTGGCAATCCTTCTCCGGGCCGTTCCTCTACTATTCTGGGCGCCAACTGGTGCCCGCCCCGCTCCGGGCATTCATCGACTTCATCAAGTCAGCCCATGCAGGTGTGGCCGAACCTGCCCGGCGTTGATCGCCAAAAATACATAACGAAGGCACGCACATCTCCCGATGTCCGTTCTTGCGGCCGCCAGGCCTCCCTCTTGGCGACCAGGTTGGGTCGGTAGCTGCCGGAGCACCCGGCAGCCGCAACGTCAGCTCTTCCGTGCTTCCTAGCCGGAAGCCGCCATTCCGCTCCCGCCCACCCCTGGCCGCCGCGGACCTGCCGGCCGATGGCCAATTTGGGCCGAATGCAGCCGCTCATTCAACCGGCCAAAGCCTCCACGCAACGGCACAACCCCGCCCGGTTGCCGGCCGTCCCGGTTCCGGGCATCACGGGTTCAACCCGCTGGCGCAAGCCACTGGCGCAACCCCCTGGCGCACCCCGGCAAGGACCCCCCATGCCCCTGCACATCGACTACTACGCCTCCCTCAACTCCCCCTGGACGCATCTCGGCGCGGCGCGGATCACCGCCATGGCGGCGGCGCATGAGGCGAGTTTGCGCATCTTCCCGGTGGATTTCGGCACCATCTTCCCGCAGTCGGGCGGGCTTCCGCTGCCGAAGCGCGCGCCGCAGCGCCAGGCGTATCGGATGATGGAGCTGAAACGCTGGCGCGATCACCTCGGCATCCCGATCACGCTGGAGCCGAAATTCTTCCCCGCCAACGAGCTGCAGGCCGCCTGCTGCGTGATCGCGCTGCGCGAGACGGTCGGCGACGCGCCGGCGGTGCGGCTAGCGCACAAGGTGCTGAAGGCGGTGTGGCAGGAGGAGCGCAACCCCGGCGATCCCGCCACCCTCGCCGCGCTGATCCGCGAGATCGGAGAGGAACCGGAGCCGCTGATGCGCCTCGCCGCCGAGCCGCGCTGGGCCGAACGCCGCGCCGCCGATACCGCCGCCGCGCTGGCCCGCGGCGTGTTCGGCGCGCCCTCCTACGTGATCGGCGAGGAGATTTTCTGGGGCCAGGACCGGCTGATGTTCGTCGAGAAGCGGCTGGCGGCCGGCTAGGCCAGCACCGCCACGCCTTCGGCCCGCGCCGCGGCGAGCAGCGCCGTATCGAGCGAGCCGAGCGGCAGGCCGAGCCGGACCGCCAGTTCCAGATAGGCGGCGTCATAGAGGCTGAGGCCGTGGCGGTCGGCCAGCGCCAGGGTCGCGGCCCAGGCGCAGCCGTCGGTTTCGTGATCGACCACGATCTGCAGCACGCCGAGATCGGCCAGCGCCCCATCGCGGAACGCGCGGTCGATGCGGTTGCGGCGCAGCCCGGCGGTGAGCGCGTTGGCGACTTCCAGCCGCCAGAGCGAGGGCACCACGGCGTGGGAGGCGGCGACCTGGCGGAACACCCGCCCGGGCAGGGCGGAGTCTTCGTCGCGATAGAGGAAGGCGAGGGTGACCGAGGCGTCCAGCACCAGGCTCACCGCCGCCCTTCCTCCCGCCAGGCGCGCAGCTCCTCGAGGCTGGGCGGATCGGCCAGGCCGCGGGCGCGGGCGCGGATGCGGTCCAGCGCGGCGTGGGCGGCCTTGCGGTCGAAGGGGGGCAGGGCGGGGATCAGGCGCGCGACGGGGCGACCATGACGGGTGATGACGGTTTCCTCCCCCCGCTCGGCGGCGTCCAGCAGATGGCCGAGGCGGTTCTTGGCGTCGAAGGCGCCGATGGCGGTCATGGGGGCTCCGGTCTAACTGAGCTAGCTCAAGCTAGGTTGAGAGAAGACGCAAGTCAACCCCTTGGCAGCGCGGGGCGGGCCGGTCCATACCGGGGACGCGCACTCCCGGAGGAACCATCCATGCCAGGCACCCATCGCATCGCCGTCATTCCCGGCGACGGCATCGGCAAGGAGACGGTCCCGGAGTCGCTCAAGGTGCTGGACGCCGCCGCGTCCCGCTTCGGCTTCAAGCTGGCGCTGGCGGAATACGATTGGTCCTGCGAGACCTATAAGCGCACCGGGGCGATGATGCCGGCGGACGGGATGGCGCGGCTGCGGGAGGCGGATTCGATCCTGCTCGGCGCGGTGGGCTGGCCGGACG
>JAKAZN010000330.1 GCA_021815835.1 Pseudomonadota bacterium | reverse complement strand
GCTCCGATCTTGCCGCGTTGCTCGCCGCACTGACCCCGCCGCCCGATGTGGTGTTCAACGCGCTGCACGGACGGTTCGGCGAGGACGGGGCGATCCAGGGCGTGCTCGACTGGCTCGGCCTGCCCTACACCCATTCCGGCGTGCGCGCCTCGGCGCTGGCGATGGACAAGGTCGCGGCCAAGACCGTGTTCGCCGCCGCCGGCCTCGCGGTGCCGCGCGGGCTTCTGGTCTCGCGCGACGATCTGGCCCGCGCCGATCCGCTGCCGCTGCCCTACGTGGTGAAGCCGGCCAACGAAGGCTCCTCGGTGGGCGTGGAGATCGTGCGCTGCGGCGACAACCGCCGCGCCGAGATCGCGCGGGCCTGGCAGTACGGCCCCGCAGCGCTGGTGGAGGAATACATCCCCGGCCGCGAACTGACGGTCGCGGTGATGGGCGAGACCCCGCTCGCGGTGACCGAAATCATCGCCACCGATGGCGGCTTCTACGACTACGAGGCGAAATACGCCGATGGTGGCTCCCGCCATGTCATTCCGGCCGCGGTGCCTCCCGAAACCACGGCGCGGGCGCTGGAGATGGCGCTTGCCGCGCACCGCGCGCTCGGCTGCCGCGGCGCGAGCCGGGCGGATTTTCGCTACGACGACACGGCCGGCGAACCCGGCCGCCTGGTTCTGCTGGAAGTGAATACCCAGCCCGGGCTCACGCCGACTTCGTTGCTGCCGGAACAGGCGGCGCATCGCGGGATCGGCTTTCCCGCGCTCTGCGCCTGGATGGTGGAGCAGGCGACATGCCGCGCGGGGTGAAGGGTGCGCGCTCGCCGCGCAATTCCGTGAACGACCGGCCGGGGCGGCTGCGGCTGCTGCTGCGCCGCCAGCGCTGGCTGGCACGCCCCGTCGCCTGGGGCGCGGGCGGCCTGCTGGTGCTGCTGCTGCTGACCGCGCTGCTGCGCTCCGGCGCGCCCGGCGGCGCGTTCGACCGGCTGCACCAGGGCCTGGCCGCGGATGCCGCGCGCGCGGGGATGGTGGTGCGCCACATCGACATCGAGGGCCGCGCCAACACGCCCGAGCCGGTGCTGCGCGAGGCGATCGATATCCATCGCGGCATGCCGATCCTGGCGGTGCCGATCGCGCGCACCGCCGCGCAGATCGAGCGCCTGTCCTGGGTCGAGCACGCGACGGTGGAACGCCGCCTGCCCGATACGATCGTGGTGCGCCTGATCGAGCGGCGCCCCTTCGCGATCTGGCAGGATCACGGGCGGATGAGCCTGATCGATCGCGCCGGCAATATGGTAACGAACCGCAACATCACCGATTTTCGCACCCTGCCGCTGGTGGTGGGTCCTGGCGCGGCGCCGGCGGCGGCGCGGCTGATCGATGCGCTGAACGCGCAACCCAACCTCGCCGGGCGGGTTGCCGCGGCGGTGCGGGTGGATGGGCGGCGGTGGAATCTGATGCTGCGCTCGGGGATGACTGTGCGCCTGCCGGAGGGCCACGCGGTGGCCGCGATCGCGCGGCTGGCGTCGTTGCAGGCGCAGTTCGGCCTGCTCGATCGGGAATTGCGGATCGTCGATCTGCGCCTGCCCAGCATGATGGTCCTGCGGCCCGTGTCGGCCGCGGCGCCGGCGAAACCCGGCCCGCCAGCCCTGCCGGCGAACAAACCGACATGACCCAACCGCCCGGAGGCGCACGATGAATGATATGTCCCCGCGGCACCTCCCGCCGCCCGATGGCGGACCGGAGGACACCGCCCGCCCGCGCCGTGGCCGGTCCGGCCTGGTCGGCGTGCTCGATATCGGCAGCACCAAGATCGTCTGCCTGATCGGCGGACAGGAACCCGACGGCAGCCTGCGCGTCGCCGGCTTCGGCTGGCATCGTGGCAAGGGCGTGCGCGGCGGCGGCATCGTCGATCTGGAGGAAGCGCGCCACGCCATCCGCGCCGCCGTCGGCCAGGCCGAGGACATGGCCGTCACCTCGCTGCGCGAGGTCGTCGTGAACCTCTCCTGCGGCCAGCCCGAAAGCCGGCTGCTGAACGTGCAATGGCCGGTCGGCGGCCGGCCGGTGGAGGAGGCCGATATCCGCCGCGTGATGGCCGAGGGGCGGGCGCGCGCCGAAAGCGGCGGGCGGGAAACCATCCACGCCCTGCCGCTGACCTTCTCCACCGATCAGACCGAGGGCGTCGGCGATCCCCGCGGCCTGTTCTGCGACACGCTCACCGCGCGGCTGCACATCATCGACGCCGCCTCCGGCGCGCTGCGCTCGCTCGGCGCCTGCGTCGCGCGCTGCGATCTGGAGATCGCCGAGATGGTCTCCGCGCCGATGGCCGCCGGCCTCGCGGTGCTGATGGAGGACGAGCGCGAACTCGGCGCCACGGTGATCGACATGGGCGGCGGCACCACCGGCATGGCGGTGTTCGCGGAGGGCCAGTTGCTGCACACCGCCCAGCTTCCGGTGGGCGGGCAGCACGTCACGAACGACATCGCCCGCGTGCTCTCCACCCCCGTCGCGCACGCCGAGCGGCTGAAGGCGCTGTACGGGAATGCCAGCGGCTGTTCGGATGACAGCCAGGAAATGCTGCCGGTGCCGCTGATCGGCGAGGACGATCATCACCTCGTCCAGGTGCCGCGCACCATGCTGGTCAATATCATCCGCCCGCGCCTGGAGGAGACGTTCGAGCTGGTGAAGCAGCGCCTGGAGAGTTCGGGCCTGACGCGCGCCGCCGGCAACCGCGTGGTGCTGACGGGCGGGGCCTGCCAGTTGGGCGGCGTGCGGGAACTTGCCGCGCAGATCCTGGACAAGCAGGTCCGGCTCGGCCGCCCCACGGTCCTGCGCGGCCTGCCCGATGCGGCCGCCGGCCCCGCCTTCGCGACCGCCGGCGGGCTGCTCGCCTGGGCGGCCGGCGGGGGGCGGCGGATGCCGGAGATCGACCTCGATCCGCCCGCGCGCGGCGGCCTGCTGCGCCGCGCCTTCGCTTTCATCAAGGAACGGCTGTGACGAACGCAATATCACTCTTGCCACGAATCGCGCGCATATCGTTCAAATACCCGAATCGCCGAGGGGGGCCCACGCCATGACGATCATCCTGACCAAGCTCGATCCGATGCACACCGATTTCTCCCCGCGGGTCACCGTGATCGGGGTGGGCGGCGGCGGCACCAACGCGGTGGATAACATGATCGCCGCCAACCTGCAGGGCGTGGAGTTCGTCGTCGCCAACACCGACGCGCAGCAGCTGATGCATTCGCGCACCGAGCGGCGCATCCAGCTTGGCCCGCACATCACCCAGGGCCTCGGCGCCGGCGCCAAGCCCGAGATCGGCCAGGCGGCGGCCGAGGAAGCGGCCGACGAGCTGTATCGCCATCTGGACGGCAGCCATATGGTGTTCATCACCGCCGGCATGGGCGGCGGCACCGGCACCGGCGCGGCCCCGGTGATCGCGCGCATGGCCCGCGAGCGCAACATCCTGACGGTCGGCGTGGTGACGAAGCCGTTCGACTTCGAGGGCCGCCGCCGCGCCCGCGCCGCCGAGGAGGGCATCGAGAAGCTGCAACAGCAGGTCGATACCCTGATCGTGATCCCGAACCAGAACCTGTTCAGGATCGCCAACGAGCGCACGACCTGGAACGAGGCCTTCAAGCTGGCCGATCAGGTGCTGTACATGGGCGTCCGCGGCGTCACCGACCTGATGATGGCGCCGGGCAAGATCAATCTCGACTTCGCCGATATCCGCACCGTGATGCAGGAGATGGGCAAGGCGATGATGGGTACCGGCGAGGCGGAGGGCGAGGACCGCGCCCGCCGC
>JAKAZN010000329.1 GCA_021815835.1 Pseudomonadota bacterium | reverse complement strand
GCGAGACCGCCCAGATCAGCACCTCGCGCAGTTCCAGCACCGCGCCGCCCACGTGCCAGCGCAGCGGCGGCAGCGGGTTGGGGAAGTTCTTCGCGTCCGCCCCGACGGTGACCAGGATCAGATTGAACAGGATATACGACACGCCGATGGTGGTGATCATCGCCGCCGGCCCGGTGACGCCGCGCAACGGCCGCAACGATACCCGCTCGATCAGCACGCCGATCGAGCCCGATGCCAGCATCGTGACCGCGAAGGCCGCCAGCAGCACGCCCACCAGCGGCAGTCCGGTCAGGACGATGCTCTGACCGGACAGGCCGAAGGACTGCAACGTCCACATGGCGATGAACGATCCCACCATGAACACGTTGAAGTGGGAGAAGTTTATCAGCTCCAGGATGCCGTAGATCAGGGTGAACCCCAGCGCCAGGAGCGCATACATCGCTCCCAGGCTGAGGCCGTTGATCGTCTGCTGCAGCAGCAGGGACGAGAAGCTCATCGCCGCCGCGCTCAGGCCTGCGGGGCGACGCCGATGTAGTGGTACTGGGCCGAGATATCGTCGAGCTTCTTCGCCTTGTCTTCCTTGATCTGGAACACGCTGACGGTACGGTCCGTCAGGTCGCCATTGGCATCGAACGACACCGTCCCCTGGATGGTCGCCACCTTGATGCCCTGGATCGCGTCGCGCACCGAGGCCTTGGTGATCGGCTTGTGCGCCTTCGCCAGTTCGGTGATTGCCGCGACGATCACGAGGCCCGCGTCGTAGGAGGTGATGGAGTAGTCATCGGGCGGGATGCCGAACTTCGCCTTGAACAGCTTGACGAACTCGGCCGCCTTGTCGGAATCGGTCAGATGCGGCGAGGCGATGGTGGCATACCAACCCTCGGCGGCGGGGAAGCCGGCCGCGGTCAGCATTTCCGGCCCATAGACGCCGTCGCCGCCGCCCTTGATGACCTTCGGCAGGATGTCATAGCTCTGCTTGGCCAACTTCACGCCGGCACCCATCACGCCACCGTAATAGATCGCCTGCGGATTGAGCGCCTTGATCTTGGTCAGCGCCGTCGTGTAGTCGGCCGCCTTCGGGTCCAGCCGGTCGCGGCCGAGCACCTGGATGCCCTTCTTCTTCGCCTCCGCCTCGAACGCATCGGCCAGACCCACGCCATAGGCGCCACTGTCGTCGAGGATATAGACCGTCTTCACATGCAGAACCTCGGCGTAGAAATTCGCCATGTTGGGGCCCTGGTAGGCATCGGTGGTGACGGTGCGGAAATAGACCGGCTTGCCGGCGGGGCGGAACTGCGCGGCGAATTTCGGGTTGGTGATGTCGGGGTTGGTGGAGGACGGGGTGACAATCGCCAGGTCCCCTTCGCTCAAGATCGGGGCCATCGCCTTGCCCGCGCCGCTCATCTGCGGGCCGACCGCGGCCACCATGTTCGGGTCGGAGACCATCTTGCGCGCGTTGGTTGCCGCCTGGGCGGGGTCATACTGGCCGGCCGTCGCGGTGCCGTCGTCGAACACCACCACGCGCAGCTTGTAGCCGGGGATCGATCCGGAATCGTTGGCGTTGTCGAACGCCAACTGGGCCCCGTCGCGCATGCGGATCGCGCTATCGGCGTCCGCGCCGGTGAGCGAGAGGTTGATGCCGACATCGATGGTCTTGTCCGCGGCGGCCCGGGCCGAGCCGGTCCCGAGCGCGGCGGCGGCGGCGGAGGCGGCGAGCAACTGGCCCGCGGCGCGACGTGTGATCATCCCTGTACCCCTTCGGATCTGGTTCGGCATGAAGCTTGGCACGCAATCCGCGTGCCACCGGCCACCCGGATTTTCGGCGGCTGGGGGTCCGTTTTGGCGGGTCCCGCGCCCTAGCGCAATGGGCTTCGCGGCGGCGGCGGCCGATCCGGCCCCGGCCCGTTCATTTTTTCTTCATCGCGCCAGGGATATCCGGGGGCGGCACGATGCCCGACCCGGACCCCTCCCCGCCGCCACGCAACGCCGCCCCCCCGCCATCGGCCGGCGCCGAAGACACCGCCTCGCCCTCGGATTGCCAGCTCGACCACCGCCTGTTCGCCTCCTTCGGCCCGCCCCTGTTCCGCCGGTCGGACGTCGATGGCACCCCGGTCATGGTGGTCCAGCTCGGCGAACGCGAGGCCGCCCTGCCGCTGCGCTCGCTCCAGCGCGAATTCGGCATCACCGACGAATCCGAAGACGGCCGGATGCTCGCCCGCATCGCGGAATCCCTGGATTTCGTCTCCGTCCTGCGCCCCGGCGACCCGCTGCCGAGCGAGGTCCTGACCGGGGAGGCGAGCTGGACCCCCGATCCGCTGCATCTGGAGATCGCCCAGACCCGGCTGCGCGTCAGCCTGGTCGAGTGGCTGAATGCCGGCGCGGGCGCGGATCACCCGATGCTGGACGCCGGGTCGCTGCTCGCGGTCGGCAACGACCCGGCGGTGCGCGCCCAGGTGCAAACCGCGCTCGCGCGCGCCGCCGAGGCGCTGGGGCTGGAAGCCTCGGCCGAAGTGGTCGGCCTGCTGGAAACCCTCGGCCGCGAGCTTGCCTATATCGAGGCGCTGCGCGACCGCCTGCTGCGCCGGGTGCGCGCGATGGCCGCCAAGATCGAGCGGCTGGCCCGCGGCTGGCGCAGCGACGCCTCCCATATCGAGACCCTGACCCAGGTGAAGCGCCTGACCGCGCTCGCGCTGCGCCAGATCACCGCGCGCTTCGACGAGCTCGACGCGCAGACCGGCGAAGTGATGGCGGCGCTGCGCAATGTGGAAAGCCAGCGCGCGTTCATCCGCTCCAACCGCGACTGGCTCTATCGCAGCCAGCGGGCGTGGGAGCCGATCCTCGCGCACTGGGACACGGCCTCGGGTAGTTTCGACGAGGGCACCCTCGCGCTGCTGGGGCGGACCTACCAGTTCCTGGCGCCGCGCTTCATGCCGGTGACGGAATGGATCTCCGCGACCCGGCCGGGCCAGCCGGCGAAGGTCAACAAATCGCCGCGGATGATCTGGTAGCGGGGCCGGGCGGGACCCGGCCCCGCCGCCGTCAGTTCCGCGCCTTGTCCACCAGCGCGTTCTTGGCGATCCACGGCATCATGGCGCGCAGCTTCTCGCCGATCTGCTCGACCGGATGGGTCGCCATCTTCGCGCGCATCGCCTTGAAGCTGGTCTGGTTGACCTTGTTTTCCAGCATCCAGTCGCGCGCGAACTTGCCAGACTGGATATCGCCCAGCACGCGCTTCATCTCCGCCTTCGTCGCGTCGGTCACGATCCGCGGGCCGGAGACGTATTCGCCGTATTCGGCGGTGTTGCTGATCGAGTAGTTCATGTTGGCGATGCCGCCCTCATAGATCAGGTCGACGATCAGCTTCACCTCGTGCAGGCACTCGAAATAGGCCATCTCGGGCGCGTAGCCGGCTTCCACCAGGGTCTCGAAGCCGCCCTTGATGAGCTCGACCAGGCCGCCGCACAGCACCACCTGCTCGCCGAACAGGTCGGTCTCGCATTCTTCCTTGAAGGTGGTCTCGATGATCCCGGCCCGCCCGCCGCCGATCGCCGAGGCATAGGACAGCGCGATTTCCAGCGCGTTGCCGGACGGGTTCTGCGCCACCGCCACCAGGCAGGGCACGCCGCCGCCGCGCTGGTATTCGCTGCGCACCGTATGCCCGGGGCCCTTGGGCGCGATCATGAACACGTCGATGTCGGCGCGCGGGTCGAGCAGGTTGAAATGCACGTTCAACCCGTGCGCGAACGCCAGCGCCGCGCCTGGCTTCATGTTGGGTCCCAGCTTCTCGCGATAGAGA
>JAKAZN010000328.1 GCA_021815835.1 Pseudomonadota bacterium | reverse complement strand
GACGATGACCACGATGGGAGTGGACAGCTTCATCGAACTGGGCGCGGGCAAGGTGCTGGCCGGGCTGGTGCGCCGGATCGCGCCGGACGCCGCCGCCGCCTCGGCCGGCACGCCCGCCGAGATCGAGACGATCCTCAAAACGCTCTGAGACAGGGACAAACGCGCGGCAACCGGCGCGGCGGAGGCAGACATGTTCGATCTTGCAGGCAGGACCGCGCTGATCACCGGCGCGTCGGGCGGCATCGGGGCGGCGATCGCCACCGCGCTGCATGCGCGCGGCGCGGCGGTGGCGATCTCGGGCACCCGCACCGCCCCGCTGGAGGCGCTGGCCGCCACCCTGGGCGAGCGGGTGGCGGTGTGTCCGGCCGATCTGGCCGATCCGGCGGCGCCCGACGCGCTGCTGGCCGCCGCCGAGGCGGCGCTGGGGCCGCTGCATATCCTGGTCAACAATGCCGGGCTCACGCGCGACATGCTGGCGCTGCGGATGCGCGACGAGGATTGGGATGCGGTGCTGAACGTGGATCTGGCGGCGCCGTTCCGGCTGGCGCGGGCGAGCCTGCGCGGCATGCTGCGCCGCCGCGCCGGGCGGATCATCTCGATCGCCTCGATCGTGGGCAGCACCGGCAATGCCGGCCAGGCGAACTATGCCGCGGCGAAGGCGGGGCTGGTGGGGATGAGCAAGTCGCTGGCGGCGGAATGCGCGTCGCGCGGCATCACGGTGAACGTGGTGGCGCCGGGCTTCGTCGCCACCGCGATGACCGACGCGATCCCCGAGGCGAACAAGGCGCGGCTGCTCGATGCGATTCCGCTCGGGCGGATGGGCCAGCCCGCCGACATCGCCGCGGCGGTGGTCTATCTGGCGTCCGACGAGGCGGCCTGGGTGACCGGGCAGACGCTGCATGTGAACGGCGGCATGTTCATGGCGTGATCGGCGCTTGCCCCTTGCCTTGGCGACGATGACAGAACCATGCTATGCGCGCGCCTCCCGTCCGGATCGGGGCGCGGGTGATCGTCGCACCCGGCCCGGAGCGGGCGGAAAAGTTCAACCGGGCCGCCACGTGGCCCTTCCCTGCCGAGGGGTCCGCCCGCGCGGTTCACCTCATCGTCTTTCGTCCAACTTTCCAGGAGCACGACCCCAAATGAGCGACATCGCCGATAAGGTGAAGAAGATCGTGGTTGAACATCTCGGCGTCGAGGAAGCCAAGGTCACGCCCGAGGCGTCCTTCATCGACGATCTGGGCGCCGACAGCCTCGATACGGTCGAGCTGGTGATGGCCTTCGAGGAGGCCTTCGCGGTCGAGATCCCCGAAGACGCGGCGGAGAAGATCGCCACCGTCAAGGACGCGATCGACTACATCGAATCCAAGGCCGCCTGAGCCCGATCCAGGTGACACAAGGCAGGGCGACGACGCTTCGGCGGGTGGTGGTCACCGGGATGGGCATCGCCTGTCCGCTGGGGCTGGGCGTGGAGCATGTCTGGCGCCGGCTGATCGGCGGCGAGTCGGGCATCGGCGTCATCCACTCGTTCGACACCTCCGAACTGACCGCCAGGATCGGCGGCCAGGTGCCCGTGGGCGCGCGCGCCGAGGGCAAGCTCGACCTCGCCGAGTGGATTCCGGTGAAGGACCAGAAGAAGATGGATCGGTTCATCCATCTGGCGATGGTCGCCGCCACCGAGGCGGTGGAGAATTCCGGCTGGCAGCCGGCCGACGAGGATCAGCGCTGCGCCACCGGGGTGATGGTGGGCTCGGGCATCGGCGGGCTGGAGACGATCTTCGAGGCCAGCTCGATGGTGCTGGCGGGCAAGACCAGGCGGCTGTCGCCGTTCTTCATCCCGTCGGCGCTGATCAATCTCGCCTCGGGGCATATCTCGATCAAATACGGCTTCAAGGGCCCCAACCACGCGGTGGTGACGGCCTGCGCGACCGGGGTGCACGCGATCGGCGACGCCGCGCGGCTGATCATGCTGGGCGACGCCGACGTGATGGTGGCCGGCGGCGCGGAGGCGGCGGTGTGCATGCTCGGCATGGCCGGGTTCTGCGCCTCGCGGGCGCTGTCCACCGGCTTCAACGACCGCCCGACCGAGGCCTCGCGCCCGTGGGACAAGGACCGCGACGGCTTCGTGATGGGCGAAGGTGCCGGGGTGCTGGTGCTGGAGGAATATGAGCACGCGGTTGCCCGCGGGGCGACCATCCACGCCGAGGTGGCCGGCTACGGGCTGTCGGGCGACGCGCACCACATCACCGCTCCGGCGGAAGGCCACGAGGGCGCGTTTCGCGCCATGAAGGCGGCGCTGCGAAACGGCGGCATCAACCCCGAACAGATCCAGTATGTGAACGCGCACGGCACCTCGACACCGCTTGGCGACGATCTGGAGCTGGAGGCGGTGGAGCGGTTCTTCGGCGATCACGGACGTAAGATCGCGATGTCCTCCACCAAGTCGGCGACCGGGCATCTGCTCGGCGCGGCCGGCGCGATCGAGGCGATTTTCTCGATCCTGGCGGTGCGCGACAATGTGGCGCCACCGACCCTCAATCTGCATGAGCCCAGCCGGCCGAGCGTGATCGACCGGGTGGCGCGGCAGGCGCAGCCGCGCAAGATCGACATCGCGCTGTCCAACAGCTTCGGGTTCGGCGGCACCAACGCCTCGATCCTGTTCCGCCGGGTGTAGCCGTGTCGGCGCGGCGCGGCGCCGCGGTCGCGGGGCTGCTGCTGGCGGCGACCGCCATGCTGGGCTGGTGGCAGGCGCGGCGGGCCTGGGACGCGCCGGGGCCGCTGCCGGGGGCGCGCAACATCGTCATCCCGCGCGGCGGCATCGACGCGGTGGCCGCCGCCCTGGTCGATGCCGGGGCGCTCGATCGGCCGGCCGGGTTCCGCCTCGCCGCCCTGATCACCCCGGGCGGGCCGCCACGGGCCGGGGAATTCGCTTTCCCCGCCGGCGCGAGCCTGCATACGCTGCTGGAGGTGCTGCGCGTCGCGCGGCCGGTGCAGCACCATCTGACCATCCCCGAGGGGCTCACCAGCGCGCGCATCGCAGCACTGGTCAACGGCGCGGAGGCGATGGCGGGCGAGGTGGAGCCGCCGCCGGAAGGGGGCGTGCTGCCGCAGACCTATGCCTATGAGTATGACACCGCGCGCGCGGCGCTGCTGGCGCGGATGGCAGCCGCGATGCAGCGGGCGCTGGCGCAGGAGTGGGAGGCCCGCGCGCCCGACCTGCCGCTCGCCTCGGCGCGCCAGGCGCTGATCCTGGCCAGCATCGTCGAGCGCGAGACGGGCCGGCCCGAGGAGCGGGCGCATGTCGCCGCCGTGTATCTGAACCGGCTGCGGCTGGGGATGAAGCTGCAGGCGGACCCCACCGTCGGCTACGGACTTGGCGAGCCGCGCGAGGGCGGGCACAGGCTCAGCCGGGCCGATCTGGAGCGCGACACGCCCTATAACACCTACCGCATCGCCGGGCTGCCGCCAGGCCCGATCTGCGCGCCGGGGCTCGCGTCGCTGCACGCGGTGCTGCACCCGGTGGCGAGCGAGGATCTGTATTTCGTCGCCGACGGCAGCGGCGGCCACCTGTTCGCCCGCGGCCTTGCCGAACACCAGAAGAACGTGTCGCGCTGGCGGGCGCTGGCACAGTGATCGGCGCTGGCGCGCTGGCAGTGAGGCGTGGCTCTTTCGCGCGCGCGCCGGTTGGGCTATAGCCGCGCCACGGACCCGTAGCTCAGCTGGATAGAGCGCTGCCCTCCGAAGGCAGAGGTCGTACGTTCGAATCGTATCGGGTCCGCCAATCTTTTCAGTGGGTTACATGGTGCTGC
>JAKAZN010000327.1 GCA_021815835.1 Pseudomonadota bacterium | reverse complement strand
CGATCTCCGGCGACATATGCGCCGCCGCGGCGGCCTTCGCCTGCATCGGCAGCATCTTGCGCCGCACCGCCTCCCGCTCGGCCGGGGACACGTCGGCGAAGGTCACGCTGTGATGGATCAGCGCGGCCCGCGCCGTGCTCTGCGTGGCGGCGCTGCGCGCGCGATAGGCCGGCAGGTTCTCCGCCCAGAGATGCAGGATGTCCCCTTGCAGCTTCGGGCCGAGCTTGTTCCAGAACCCGCGGTTCATCATCGGCGCGTAGTAGGAGAACGCCTGCTCGTCCTGGAGCGAGTGGCGCATCCCGGAATCGTACAGTTTGGCGGTGCGCGCGCTCTCGTTGGTGGTGATGAGGCCGTCGAAATTGCCCTGCGACATCGCCAGCGGCACCTCCGGCCAGGCGGTCACGTTGGGCAGGCCGCCGAAGAAGCTGATGCGCCAGGAATTGAGCACCCCGCCCGGGCTGCGCAGCTTCATCCCGCGCAGATCGGCCAGCGAGGTCATCGGCTTCTTCGACGAGAACCAGGCGTTGAAGCCCCAGTTCAGCCAGCCGCCCAGCATCTGCAGGCCAAGCTTGCGCGACAGTTCGCCGTTCACATAGCTGCCGGGCGCGCCGTCGGTGGCCTTGTCCACGCGCGCGCTCGGCACGCCATAAAGGCCGGGCAGTTCCGAGAAATCGGCATCGGGCACGAAGCCGGTCAGGGTCCAGGTGCCGGGACAGGCGAGCTCCACCTGACCCTGCACCAGCGCCTTGACCACGTGCAGATCGGGGAACAGGGCGCCGCTTTCGAACAGCTTGGTCTGCACGCGACCGTCCGAGGCGTGTTCCACCTTGCCCAGGAAATCATGCAGGCTGATGTTGCGCGGGTGCGAGGGGGCGGTATCGACCGAGCAGCGCAGCAGCAGGGGCGCGGCGGCTTCGGCGTTGCCGATGAAGGGGGCGGCGAGCGGGACCGCGAGCGCGGCGGTGGCCGCGGCGCCGAGGCGGCGGCGGGTGATCGGGGCGGACATTCCTGGGGTCTCCGTGGCGGATTGGTTTGGTTGCGGAAAGCGTGCGCATGGGGAGGGCTCTCGCGTCAAGCGAGCGGAGCTTGTGCGGGGTTCCGCCGATCGGCGCGTTCGGGCAGCGGGGGAGAGGAGGACGTCATCAGGCCGCCCGCGGTTTCGCCTCCCCGCGGCTTTCCGCCAGATGGTCGAAATCGCGCCGATACGTCCCCAGCCCCATCGTCTGCGAGCGCAGCTCGATGATCAGATCGTGCAGCTCCGCTTCCGGCACCAGCGCCGCCACGTCGTCCCAACCGCTCCAACCGGGCTTCTCCGCATACCCGAGGATCTGCCCGCGCCGCCCCGTCAGCAGCCGCTGCGCCCGCGCCGTGAACTCGTTCGGCACGCTGATCGTCACCCGGTCGATCGGCTCCAGCAGCACCGGGTCCGCCGCCGCCAGCCCCTCCTTCATCGCGATCTGCGTCGCGGTCTTGAACGCCATGTCGGAACTGTCCACCGAGTGGAACTGCCCGTCCGTGAGCGTCACCGAGATATCCACCACCGGATAGCCGAACGGCCCCTTCCGCGCCGCGTCCTCCGCCGCCTCGCCCACGGCGGGGATGAAATTGCGCGGCACCGCGCCGCCCACCACCTTGTCGATGAACGCGAACCCGGCGCCGCGCTCGCGGGGCGCGATGTCGATTTTCACATCCGCGAACTGCCCATGCCCGCCGGTCTGGCGCTTCAGCCGTCCGTGCTGGTGCACCGCCAGGCGGATGGTTTCCTTGAACGCCACCTCCGGGCGATGCGTGGTCAGTTTCAGGCCATAGTTCCGCGCCAGCCGCTCGATCGCGGTGTTCAGATGGATCTCGCCCTGGCCCGCGAGCACCGTCTCCCCCGTGTCCTGGCCATGCGTCACGCTCAGCGTCGCGTCCTCCTCGATCAGCTTCTGCAACGCACCTGACAGTTTCACATCGTCCTTGCGGTCGGTGGTGGCGATCGCCAGCGCGTACACGGGCGCCGGCGACACAGGGAACTCCAGCGCCGGCGCCACGCCGGCGGGCGAGACGGTGGCTCCGGTCGGCACCGGATCGAGCCGGCCGAAGGCCGCGATCGCGCCCGCGCCCGCCTCGGCCACCTTGGCCGCCTCCCCGCCCGGCATCTGCATGATCCCGCCCAGCCGGGTGCCGCCCAGCGTCGCGCCGTCCTTCACCGCGCCGCGCCAGACCCGCGCGTAGGAGAGCTTGCCGGTATGGCCGGCATAGATCGTCTTGAAGATCTGGATCAGCGCCGGGCCGTCGGCGGCGATGCCCTTGCGCGCGGCGGTTTCCGTCACCTCCGGCGTGTCGTGGCGCAGCGCCTTCCACAGCCGGCGCACCCCGCCGGCCTGGTCGGCCGCGCCCAGCAGCACCTCGGTCACCGCGCCGGCGGCGAGGTCCTTGCGGAGATCGGCGTAGAGCTCGCCGGTGCTGGGGGGGATGTCCTCCAGCACCTTTTCCAGCAAGGCGTCGTCGCGATCGGCCAGGGTCTCGACCAACTTCGATTTCGCTTCCTGTTCCGCGTCCGCCATCGCCGAGGGTATCTGGATCAGCTCGGAGGGCTGGCCCTTGCGATAGCGATACGCCCGCTCGCTCACGACATCGACATAGCCGGTGACGGTGCCGCCCTCGGCGATCGGCACCTGGCGCAGCACCAGCGGCGCGGCGGCATGGGCCTGCAAGGCGGCGAGCGTGTCGCGCACGCTGCCCTCCAGGGTGTCGATCTTGTTGATGAACACGACATGCGGCACGCCGGCATCGGCGAGCGCCTTCATCAGCGGCGCGACGACCAGCGCCTTGGCCGGCTGGGGTTCGCAGACCAGCACGGCAAGATCGACCATCGCCAGCGCCGCGGCCGTTTCGTGGGCGAATTCGATCGAACCCGGGCAGTCGATCACGCACCAGGGATCGTTCAGATAGGTGCAATGGCCGAGGCGGAGCTCGGTGGTCATGGGCCGGTTGCGCGGATCGGCGGGGCGTTTCACCGGGGACCCGGCGGCCTCCATCAGCGCCTCGAACAGGGTGGATTTGCCGCTGCTGTAGGGGCCGACCAGGGCCACCGAGCGGGGTTGTCTGCCGGTAGGGGTTCCAGACATTCGGGCGCCTCCCTTGCGCTTGAGGGGCACCGGCGGCGCGGCACCCAATGGGCGGGCAACGTGACAGGGGGGATGCTACGCCGGGTTCGCGGGGAATGTCATTGGGGAAGGCGCGGCGGGGGAGGCGCGGCGCCCTTTCCAGGCGCCCGGGCCGCTGGCAGGCTCCGCCGCCTCCCCAGCCGAGGTTCCGTCCGATGTCCGATCTTGTCCATCGAGTCGCGCTGATTACCGGCGGTTCGCGCGGCATCGGCCGCGCCACCGCGCTGGCCTTCGCCGCCGCCGGCGCGGATATCGCGTTCTGCCATCTGGACGATCCCAAAACCGCCGCTTCCGCCGCGGCCGAGATCGCGGCCCTTGGCCGGCGCGTGCATCATCGCCGCGTCGATGTCGCCGATCTGCCCGCGGCGCGGGCATTCGTTGCCGAGGCGGAAGCGACCCTCGGCCCGATTGAAATCCTGTTCAACAACGCCGGCATGAACATCCGCAAGCCGTTCGAGGACTACACGGAAGCCGAGTTCGACCGCATCTTCGCCGTCCACATCAAGGCGATGTTCTTCATGGCCCAGGCGGTCTATCCCGCCATGTGCGCGCGCGGGTCGGGCTGCATCGTCAACGTCGCCTCGCAGCAGGCGCTCACCGGATCGGCCGGCGCGGTGCCCTATTCCGCCGCCAAGGCCGCGATCCTCGGCTTCACCCGGGCGCTCGC
>JAKAZN010000326.1 GCA_021815835.1 Pseudomonadota bacterium | reverse complement strand
GGACCGCCACTGGGCCCCCCCCTGGGACCGTCGTGGCGGTTCCGGGCGGCGCCGCGCAGACCGCGGCGCAACCGCCGGCCCCGCCGGCCGGCACGCCGCTCCCCGCCACCTGGCTGCCGCGCGCGGCGGCCTCGCTGCTGGTGCTCAACAAGGTCACCGCGGTCGCGCGCGACCTGGCGGTTCCGGTCGGAAAGACCGTGAAGCTCGGCACCCTGGCGATCGCCGTGCAGGCCTGCGTCGTGCGCCCGCCGGACATGCCGGGCGACGCGGCGGCCTTCCTCGACATCACCGGCGGCGCCGCGCCGTTCCGCAGCTGGATGCTGAAGAACGAGCCGTCGCTGGCGATCTTCCAGGACCCGACCTACGACGTTCAGGTGCGCGGCTGCGGCGCATGACGGTCGCGCCGCCGCCGAAACATTCGCGCGACCTGCCGCCGATCGCGCGCGCGGCGTTCCTGCTCGACATCGACGGCACCTTGCTCGATTTCGCGCCGGCGCCCGATCTGGTCGTCGTTCCCACTGGCCTGCCGCCCAGCCTGCGCGCGCTCGGCGCGCGTCTCGGCGGCGCGATGGGGCTGATTTCGGGGCGCCCCGTGGCGGAGATCGACGCGCTGTTCCCCGGCCTCGGTCACGCGGTGGCCGGCGAGCACGGCGCGGCGCTGCGCCCGTCCCCCGGCGCGGCCCTGGTGCGCGTGCCCCTGCCCAGCGCGCCGGCGTCCTGGCGCGACGCGGCGTCCCGGCTGATCGCGGCCCATCCCGGCGCCTTGCTGGAGGCGAAGCCGCACGGCTTCGTGCTGCATTTCCGCCGCGCGCCCGAGGCCGGCGACGCGCTCGGCGCCGGGCTGCGCGCGATCGCCGGCGCGCATCCCGATTTCGTCATCGTGCCCGCGCGGATGGCGTGGGAATTGCGCCCGCGCGGGGCCGACAAGGGCACCGCCCTCGGCGCGCTGATGCGCGAGCCGCCTTTTGCCGGCCGCCTGCCGGTCTTCGTCGGCGACGACGTGACCGACCGCGACGCGATCGCCGCGGCCGAGGCGCTGGGCGGCGTCGGCTTCTTCGTGCCGGATATATTCGGCTCCCCCGCGGCGGTGCGGGACTGGCTCGCCCGCCTGGCCCGCGACGGATGGTGACGATGCGCCTGACCGATATCGAGGTCCTGAGTTTCGACTGCTTCGGCACCCTGATCGACTGGGAGAGCGGGATCTGGGCCGCGCTCGCCGGGCTGATCGCGCGGGCCGACCGGCCGATCGACCGGGAGGCGGCGCTGGCCGCGTTCGCGCGGCTGGAGACCGCCGCCGAGCACGCCACCCATCCGGCGCCGCCCTACAGCGCGATCCTCGCCACGGTTCATGCGGGGCTGGCCCGGGAATGGGGGATCCCGGCCGATGCCGCGGCGGATCGGGTTTTCGCGCGCGCGATCGCGGACTGGCCGGTCTTTCCCGACACGGCGGCGGCGCTGCGGCTGCTCGGCCAGGGGCGCAAGCTGGTGATCCTGTCGAATGTCGATCGCGCCGGCTTCGCGGCGACCTTGCCCAAGCTGGGCGTGGCGTTCGACGCGGTGCTGACGGCCGAGGAAATCGGCAGCTACAAGCCCGATGCGCGCAATTTCGCCGCCCTGCTCGCGCGCGTGGCGAGCTTCGGGGTTGGGCGCGGGGGCTTGCTGCATGTGGCGCAGAGCCTGTTTCACGACCACGCGCCGGCGAATCGCGCGGGGATCGCCTCGGCGTGGATCGACCGCCGGGGGGCGGGTGAGCGCGCGGGCGAGGGCGGCGGCTGGGGGGCGACCGCGCCGCCGCCGCCGGGCGTGCGCTACGATCTGCGCTGCGCGAGTCTCGCGGAGCTGGCGGCGCTGTTCGCGCGGGCCGATTAGCCGCCTGCCACCTCAGGCCGGCGGCTCGTCCATCGCCGGGCGGCCGGTGACATGGCGCCAATGATGCCAGAGCAGGCGCGCGGCCAATGCCCGATAGGGCCGCCATGGCTCGGCCAGCGCGCGCAGCGCCGCCGGACCCGGCCGGGCGGGCAGGCGCTTGAGATCGGCGCAGGCGGCGGCCAGCGCCAGGTCGCCGGCGGGGAACACATCGAACCGGCCGAGCGCGAACAACAGATAGACCTCGGCGCTCCAGCGTCCGAGGCCGCGCACGGCGGCGATGGCGGCGATCGCCGCTTCGTCGTCGAGGCCGGCGAGGATGTCGAAATCCAAGGTCCCGTCCTGCACCGCAGCGGCCAACGCGCGGGCGTGGAGGATTTTCGGGCGGGAGAGGCCGGCCGCGCGCAAGGCCTCGTCCGGCAGGTCGAGAAGCCCCGCGGCGGTTTCGGCGCCCGGCAGGCTCCGCAGGCGGCGCCAGATCGCGCCGGCGGCCTGGTTGCTGATCTGCTGGCCGACGATGGCGGCGAGCAGGCCGGGGAATCCGGTGGGGCGGGTGCGCCAGGGCAGCTTGCCGGCGCGGCGCTCGATGGTGCCGAGATCGGCATCCAGCGCGACCAGGCGGCGCAGCGCCGCGCGAGCGGGGGCGGGCGGAGCAGGGGAGGGGGCGGGCGCGGGCATGGGGGTTCATGCACCTTGCGCCCGCCCCGGCCCAGAGGGGTTTTTCCCCTTGGGGGCGTCGGGGGATTACGCGCCTCCAGGCATCCCGGGGGCCAGCCGCGCTAGCCGACGCGGTGGATCCGCCCCGTGCGGCTGTCGATCGTGAACCGCGCGATCACCGTGTTGTCCGGCGTCGCGTAGGCAAAGCCGATCGTGCCGTCCGCTCCCGGCTTCACATCGACGACCTTCCACGTGTGATTCCCGTTCCAGCGCAGGAAGCCGGTGGCGATCGCGGTCGCGTCCGCGGTCGTGATCTCCCGGTTCTGCGGATGAAAGAGCAGCGCGAACGTGCCGGGGGTGATGAGCGGCCGGTGATGGCGGCCGAAATGACCCCAATGGCCGTGGTGATCCCACGGGCCGTGATGGGGTCCCATCATGCCCGGGCCACCGCCGGGTCCGCCCGGCGGGGGGGGAGGGGGCGGGGCGGCGTGGGCGATCAGGATGCCGGCCGAGCCGCCGGCGATCGCGAGCGCGGCTGCCGCCGCCAGGACTGATTTCCGCATGGAGGTCTCCTTCTTCTCGCCGGGGAATGGCGATGAGCGGAAGATGGGGCGCGCCCGCGCCGGTTCCGCCGCCGGGGCGCGACGAAGTGAAACCGAATGCAACACGACCCTGCCGCCGCGCGCGAAGATTGCCTATCATCCCGGCATGGAGACGACTCCGCATATCCTGGTGGTGGACGACGACCGCGAGATCCGGGAGCTGCTGGCCCGGTTCCTGGAACGCCACCAGCTGCGCGTGACCGCGGCGCGGGATGCGCGGGAAGCGCGGCGCGCCTGGCCGCTCGGGCATTTCCACCTGGTGGTGCTCGATCTGATGATGCCGGGCGAAAGCGGGCTCGACCTCGCGCGCTATCTGCGCAGCCAGTCCGACGTGCCGATCATCATGCTGACCGCGATGGGCGAGGAGACCGACCGGATCATCGGCCTGGAGCTCGGCGCCGACGATTACCTGGCCAAGCCGTTCAATCCGCGCGAACTGCTGGCGCGGATCCGCGCGGTGCTGCGCCGCGCCGGCGACGCGGCGGGGGCGCGGGTGGAAAGCTCCGGGCGGATGCTGCGCTTCGCTGGCTGGAGCCTGGAGCCGGCGCGGCGGCGGCTGGTCAATCCCGAGGGTGCGGAGGTGCCGCTGACGGGCGGCGAATATGATCTGCTGCTGGCGCTGGCGGAGCGGGCGAACCGGGTGCTGACGCGCGACATGCTGCTCGATCTGCTGCGCGGGCGGCAGGCGGCGCCG
>JAKAZN010000325.1 GCA_021815835.1 Pseudomonadota bacterium | reverse complement strand
TGCGGGGACAAAAAAGAAGGTGCGGCCGGGAGCGGTGCTGGCGGCGATCCATGACGTGACGAGCCTGCGCAATCTGGGCGGCGGCGGGGGCGGGTGCAACGATGCGTCCGAGCGGTTCTCGATGCGCCGGCGGCGGCTGCATCATGCGATGATGTACGGGTTCCTGCTGTGTTTTGCCGCGACCTGCGTGGGGTTCTTCGACGATACGTTCCTGGGTTGGGCCGCGCCCTATCCGTTGCTCAGCGCGCCGGTGGTGTTGGGGACTCTGGGCGGTCTGGGCCTGCTGGTGGGCACGGGCGGGATGTTCGCGATGAAGCTGGTGGATAACCCCGCGCCGGCGGCCCGCGAGCTGCTGGGGGCGGACGTGGCGTTACTGGGCCTGCTGTTCCTGGCGGCGCTGACGGGGTTGCTGCTGCTGGCGCTGCGCGGGACGGCGGATATGGGGGTCGCGCTGGCGGTGCATCTGGGGGTGATCCTGGCGCTGTTCGTGACGTTACCGTACTCGAAGATGGTGCACGGGGTGTATCGCGGGGCGGCGCTGCTGCGCGCGGCGGTGGAGAAGCGGGAAGGCTTGGGGTAAGGCGCGATCTGCCCCCGGTGCATCCCGGCGAGCAACCGATCGTGCCCCCCTCCTGAGAGGGCGGCCCCAGCCGCGCGGCGGACGATCAGCCCCCATTCCCCAACGGGTCGCCCAACAGCGGCAACATGCTGCGATGGCCCACTCCGAACCCGCCCGCCGCCGTCGCCAGCGACCCGAGCGCGTTCGCGCTGATCACCAAATCCGCCTCTCGCCCGCAATCGGTCGCGCCCGCGCTGGTCGGCCCGCCGGCCCAGTGCACGCGATAGCCGTCGCGCTGCCCCGGGGCGGCCGACTCCACGATCAGGCTGCCGCCCGCGCGCGCCAGCATCGCCGAATCGAGCCGGCACCGCTCGGTCCCGCCGGGCGTCAGCCGATCGACGGCAAAGCGCACAAGCGGGGCCAGGGTCGGCCGAGGCCCGCCGAAATTGATGATGTCGCCCACCCCCGGCCCCCAGCGATTGGCCGCCATTGCCAGCCGCACCATGCTGACCATGGCCACGCCAAGCAGCAGCACCAGGCCGAAAGCCCAGAGAGGCGTGGGGGTCGTCGTTCCGTTGTTCCGTCTCGTCCGCATGGTCCGTTCCTGCGCGCTGCCCGCCGCCGGCGGGGTTACGCGCGGGGGCGGGGCGTTGCCGTGATCGCCTGATCGGCGGGTCGCTCGTTCGCGGCGCGGGAGATCAACGTCTCCACTTCGGCGCGGAACGGCAGCGATGGCTGCGCTCCTGGACGTGATACAGATAGGGCGGCGGCGGCGGCGGCAACACCCAGAACTTCGTCAATCCTGCCCCCCGTCGCGAGCATTGATGCCAGCGCGCCGAGGAACGCATCCCCCGCGCCGGTGGTATCCACCGCGCGGATCGGCACCGGCGGGACGTGGCGCACCCCGTCCGCGTCCGCATAGACCGCGCCCGCCGCGCCGAGCGTGATGAGCACCGCGCGCGCGCCCGCCTGGCGCAGCGCTTCGGCCGCTTCCCCCGGATCGCCGAGGTCGCGGCCGAGCAGCGCAGCGGCCTCGGTCTCGTTCGGCGCGATCAGGTCGATCGCTTGCATCAGCGCGAGCGGCACGGGGCGCGCGGGGGCCGGGTTGAGCAGCACGAACCAGCCGCGCGCGTGCGCCGCCCCGATCGCGTGCGCCACCGCGGCGGGCGGGATTTCGTGCTGGAGCAGCAGCACGCCGGGGGCGGGAAAGGCATCGAGCGCGCGATCGATCAGCGCCGGCCCGGTCTCGGCATTCGCGCCCGGAACCACCACGATGCTGTTGGCGCCCGTATCATCGACCAGGATCAGCGCGGTTCCGGTGGGCGCGGCGCCCACGGCGAGGTGGGTCGTGTCGATCCCCTCCGCCGTCAGGCCCTCCCGCAGCGCGGCCCCGAACGCATCCGCCCCCGTCGTGCCCGCCATCGCCACGCGCGCGCCCATGCGCGCCGCCGCAACCGCCTGGTTGGCCCCCTTGCCGCCCGGCACGGTGGCGAAATCGCGGCCCGCGACCGTCTCGCCGGCCGCCGGCAACCGCGCGCAGCGGGCCACCAGGTCCATGTTCAGGCTGCCGATCACCAGGACAGGCTTCGCGGGATGGGGCATCGGGGCGGCTTTCGCGGACACGCGCCTCTTTACCGCGTTCGGCGGCACCATCTCCATCGCCTCCGGACCGAACTGGCCGCTATACTGCCCAGCGGACCGGCGCGCGGCCGGGGGCAAGGCAGGAGTGACGCATGGCGGACCTGGTCGAGGTGAAACTCGCCGAACTCGGCATCTCGCTGCCGGAACCGGCCGCGCCGATCGCCACCTACGTGCCCTATGTCGTGACCGGCGACCTGGTGGCCATTTCCGGCCAGTTGCCGCTGCTCGGCGGCAAGGTGTCGGTCACCGGCAAGCTCGGCGCGACGGTGCCGCTGGAGCAGGGCCAGCAGGCGGCGCAGCGCTGTTTCATCAACCTGCTGGCGCATCTGAAGGGCGCCTGCGCGGGGGATCTGGACCGCGTGCGCCGGGTCGTGCGGCTCGGCGGCTTCATCGCCTGCACGCCCGAATTCACCCGCCACGCGGAGGTGATGAACGGCGCCTCGGATCTCGCCGTCGCGGTGTTCGGCGAAGCCGGACGGCACGCGCGCACCACGATCGGGGTGTCGTCCCTGCCGCTCGACGCGGCGGTGGAAGTCGAAGGCTGGTTCGAGATATTCTGACGCCATGCCCGACGGGTCGTCCACGCTGAGCCTGACCTTGCACACGGCGATCGCCGAGATCGCGCGGGACGACTGGGATGCCTGCGCCGGGACGGGCAATCCGTTCGTTTCGCATGCCTTCCTCTCGGCGCTGGAGGACAGCGGCTCGGCCGGCGCGCGCACCGGCTGGCTGCCGCGCCATGCCGCGCTGCGCGACGCGACGGGGCGGCTGCTCGCGGTCGCGCCGATGTACGCGAAATCGCACAGCTACGGCGAATACGTGTTCGACCATGGCTGGGCCAACGCGCTGGAACGCGCGGGCGGCGACTACTACCCGAAATTGCAGGTCGCGGTGCCGTTCAGCCCGGTGCCCGGCCCGCGTCTGCTGGTCCACCCCCACGCGGATGTGCCGCTCGCCGCGATGGGCGAGGCGCTGGCCCAGGCGGGGCGGGAACTGGATGTCTCCTCGGTGCATGTCACCTTCTGTACCGCGCCCGAATGGGAGGCGCTGGGGGAGGCGGGCTGGCTGCGCCGCCTCGGCATGCAGTTCCATTGGCACAACGAGGGCTACCGCGACTTCGACGATTTCCTGGCCGCGTTGTCATCACGCAAGCGCAAGGTGCTGCGCCGGGAACGGCGCGACGCGAATGCCGCGGGTCTGGAGTTCCAGGCGCTGAGCGGGAGCGATCTCAAGGAACGCCATTGGGATGCGTTCTACCGGTTCTATACCTCCACGGTCGATCGCAAATGGGGCAGCGCCTATCTGACCCGGCGGTTCTTCTCGTTGCTCGGCGAACGATTGGGCGAGAAGGTGGTGCTGATGCTGGCCGAGAAGGACGGGGTGCCGGTCGCGGGCGCGCTGAACCTCGCCGGCGAGGAGGCGCTGTATGGCCGCAACTGGGGCTGCCGCGGCGACTGGCCGTTCCTGCATTTCGAGCTCTGCTATTATCGCGCCATCGACTGGGCGATCGCGCACGGGCTGAAGCGGGTCGAGGCCGGCGCCCAGGGCCGCCACAAGATCCAGCGTGGCTACCTGCCCGCGCCCACCTATTCCGCGCACTGGATCGCCCATGCGGGGCTGCGCCG
>JAKAZN010000324.1 GCA_021815835.1 Pseudomonadota bacterium | reverse complement strand
CACCGTCGCGCCGGGGCTGCAATAGCGGGCGAAATACCAGGAGCTGTCCACGAAGGTATCGAACGTGTCGGTCTCGCGCTGGGCGGCCCGGCCGCAGGCGGGGCAGGGGACGTGCTTCCAGCTCGGGTGGTGGTCGAGCGGATTGCCCGGGCGGTCGAAGCTGACGTCCTCGGGCAGGGTGACGGGCAGTTGGTCGTCCGGCACCGGCACCACGCCGCAGGCCTCGCAATGGATCACCGGGATCGGGCAGCCCCAGTAGCGCTGGCGGGACACGCCCCAGTCGCGCAGCCGCCAGTTCACCTCGCCCTTGCCCAGGCCGGCACGTTCCAGCGCGGCGATGGCTGCGCGCTTGGCCGCGTCCACCGCCAGCCCGTCGAGGAAGCCCGAGTTGAACGCGACCCCGGGGCCGGTATAGGCGGTCTCGCCGATGGCGAACCCGTCCGCCGTTTCCCCCGGCGGCAGCACCACCGGCGTCACCGCCAGCCCGTATTTGCGGGCGAAATCGAGGTCGCGCTGGTCATGGGCGGGGCAGCCGAAGATCGCCCCGGTGCCGTATTCCATCAACACGAAATTGGCGATCCAGACCGGAAAGCTGGCGTCCCTCAGGAACGGGTGTGCCACCCGCAGCCCGGTGTCGTAGCCTTGCTTCTCGGCGGTCTCGATCGCCGCCTCGCTGGTGCCCAGCCGGCGGCACTCGGCGATGAACGCCGCCGCCGCCGGATCCCGCGCCGCCACCGCGGCGGCCAGCGGATGATCGGGGGCCAGGGCGAGGAACGACATGCCGAACAGCGTGTCGGGGCGGGTGGTATAGACCTCGACCGCGTCGATGCCGGCTTCCGGGGCGAGCAGCGGGAAAGCGAGACGCGCGCCCTCGCTGCGGCCGATCCATTTCGCCTGCATGACGCGCACCCGCTCCGGCCAGCGCGCCATGTCGCCCAGCGCGTCCAGCAGTTCGGGCGCATATTGCGTGATCCGCAGGTTCCACTGCGCCAGCTGCTTCTTCTCCACCAGCGCGCCGGAGCGCCAGCCGCGGCCGTCGATCACCTGCTCGTTGGCCAGCACGGTGCCATCGACCGGGTCCCAGTTGACCGCGCTTTCCCGCCGGTAGGCGAGGCCGGCGCGCAGGAAATCGAGGAACAGCTTCTGCTGGTGCCCGTAATAGGCGGGATCGCAGGTGGCGAACTCGCGCGCCCAGTCGAGCGAGAGGCCCATGCGACGCAGCTCCGCGCGCATGGCGGCGATGTTGTCGTGGGTCCAACGCGCCGGGTGGATGCCGCGCTCGCGGGCGGCGTTCTCGGCCGGCAGGCCGAACGCATCCCAGCCCATCGGATGCAGCACCGTGAAGCCGCGCGCGCGCTTGTAGCGCGCCACCACGTCCCCCAGGGTGTAGTTGCGGACATGTCCCATGTGGATCTTGCCCGAGGGGTAGGGGAACATCTCGAGCACGTAGTATTTCAACCGGGGGGAGGCGGGGGCGTCCGCGGGCACGTCCGGCACGGCGAAGCAGGCGCCGGCGTCCCAGGCGGCCTGCCAGCGTGGCTCGGCGGCGCGGAAATCATAGGCGAGGTCGGTCGTATCGCTCATGGCGCCTGTATCGGGCGGCCCCGGTTGCGACGCAAGACGGGCGCGGGGCCCGCCGGGCGATCAAAGCACCCGATAGACCCCATGATGCCGGTTGGTGGTGTGCGGGCGGACCTCGGTCGGCCACCGGCCGCGCTCCACCGCCGCCTGCCACTGCGGGCTGGTCAGCACGGCCGGATCGTCGATCTCGTAGATCGCGACATAGGCGGGCGCCGGCGCCGGCAGCTCCCGCACCTGCCCGGCCATGGCAAACGAGGCCGCCTGCCCACGCAGGCGGGTGACCGCGCGCACGCCCGGGACTTCCAGCAGGAACGGGACATGCTCGGTGTCATAGACTTCGTTGAACAGCGCCTCCGCCGCCGGGGCGACATCCATGGCGACCATCAGCACGTAGCGGGATTGCACGCTCATCGGGGGGGCCTTTTGCTCACGGGCGCAGCATCGCCCAGCTTCGCCGGCGCGTCGAGCGCCCGCTCCCACTCCTCCCCCACCTGCGGCACGCCGAACATGTCGTGCGGCCGGCGCGAGACCAGGTGGAACCCCTCGGCGGCATAAATCCCGCGCGCGGCGACCAGCGACTCCTGGGTCCAGAGGGTGATCCGCCGATATCCCGCCGCGCGGGCGAAGCGCACGCATTCGCGGACCAGCTGCTTGCCCAGCCCCTCGCCGCGCGCGGTCGGCTCCACCAGCAGCAGGCGCAGCTTCGCCAGCGTGTCGTCGGCGCGGACCAGGAACACCGAGCCGAGATTGACCCCGTCGCGGCTGGCGATCCAGCACGCCTCGCGCATCGGGTCGTGATTGGTCAGAAAATCGCCGGCGATGCGGGCCACCAGCGCCTCGAACCGTGCATCGAACCCGTATTCGGCCGCGTACAACGCGCCATGGCGGGCGATCACCCAGCCGATATCGCCCGGCGCCGGCCGGTGCAGGACCACCGGCGCGCTGGGCGCGGGCGCCAGCAGCGTGGCGATCCGGTCCATCGCGGTGATCAGCTCGACCTGGGCCTGGTCGGACAGGCGGCCCAGAAGCGCTTTGACCAGGGCCGCGGCGTTGGCGTCCAGCGGCGCCAGGACGGCGCGGCCGGCCGCGGTCAGGTGCAGCACCATGCGCCTGCGATGCCCGGGGTCCGGGATGCTGACCACCAAGCCGCGACGGCGGAGCCCGGCCAGGAGGCGGCTGAGATAGCCCGGGTCCATCGAGAGCGAGGAGACGATCTGGCTCGCGGAGGTGCCTTCGACCCGGGCCAGTTCGAACAGCACCTGCGCCTCGGTCGCGCCCAGGCCGCTGCCGCGCAGGCCGGGACGCAACAGACCGATGCGGGCGGTGTAGAACTGGTTGAATCGCCGCAGCGCGGCGATGCGATCGGGATGGATCATGGGCGACAGGGTCGAGAGCAAAATTGACGACGTCAAGCAAGCGCCCGCCATGCTGATCCGCGCCCGCGCTGCCGCGCTGGGGTTCGACGCGGTGGGCGTCACCCGCGCCGCGCTGGACGCCCGCGCCCGCGCCGGCCTGGCCGCCTTCCTGGACGCCGGCGCGCAGGGCGAGATGGGCTGGATGGCCAGCCGCGCCGAGCAGCGCGCCGATCCCCGCGCCTTGTGGCCGGAGGCGGTCAGCGTGATCGCGCTCGGTCTCTCCTACGCCCCGGACGAGGATCCGCTGGCCACGCTGGCCCGCCCCGACCGCGGCAATCTCTCGGTCTATGCCCGCAACCGCGACTATCACGACCTGCTGAAGGGGCGCGCCAAGCATCTGGCGCAGTTCATCGCCAGCCGGTTCGGCGCGGGGGTGAAAGTGTTCGTGGATACCGCCCCGGTGATGGAGAAGCCGCTGGCCGCCGCCGCCGGGCTCGGCTGGCAGGGCAAGCACACCAACCTGGTCTCCCGCCGTCATGGCTCGTGGCTGTTCCTCGCCGAGATCTACACCACGCTGGCGCTGCCGCCGGACCCGCCGCACCCGGACCGCTGCGGGAGCTGCTCCCGCTGCCTCGCCGCCTGCCCCACCGATGCCTTTCCCGCCCCGTACCGGCTGGATGCGCGGCGCTGTATCTCCTACCTGACCATCGAGCATCGCGGCCCGATCCCGCCCGAGTTCCGCCCCGCGATCGGCAACCGCATCTACGGCTGCGACGATTGCCTGGCGGTGTGCCCGTGGAACCGCTTCGCCGCCGCCGGGCGGGAGGCGAAGCTCGCCGCCCGGGACGATCTGCGCGCCCCGCCGCTGGCCGAGCTGGCCGCGCTGGACG
>JAKAZN010000323.1 GCA_021815835.1 Pseudomonadota bacterium | reverse complement strand
AAGACGACCGTTGCGCTCGATCTCACCCGCCGGCTCGCCGAGGCCGGCCGGTCGCCGCACATCCTCCTGCGCGGCTATGGCGGGGCCGTACGCGGTGTGCATCGCGTCGCCGCGGGCGATCCGGCGGCGCTGGTCGGTGACGAGGCTTTGCTGCTCGCGGCCGAGGCGCCGACCTGGGTGGGGGCGGACCGGGCCGCCTCGGCCCGCGCGGCGGTGGCCGCCGGCGCCGGCGTGCTGCTGATGGATGACGGGCTGCAGAACCCGGGGCTGGTGAAGGACATTTCGCTGCTGGTGATCGATGGCGGGGCGGGGTTCGGCAATGGCCGCGTGCTGCCGGCGGGGCCTTTGCGCGAACCCGTCGCCGCCGCCGCCGCGCGCTGCGCCGCCGCGGTGCTGATCGGGGCGGACCGGACCGGCGCGCTGGCCGCGCTTCCGCCCGTCCTGCCGGTGCTGCGCGCCGCGTTGGTCGCGGGGGAGGGGGCGGAGGCGCTGCGCGGCGCCCGCGTGCTGGCTTTCGCCGGCATCGCGCGGCCGGAAAAATTCTTCGCCACCCTGGACGAACTCGGCGCGAAACTGGTCGGGCGGGAGGCCTTTCCGGATCACGCCCCTTTCCATCCCGCGGTGCTGGACCGGCTGCTGGACCGCGCAACCCGGCTGGGCGCGATCCCGCTCACTACGGCCAAGGATGCCGTTCGGCTGGATCCGGCGCGTCGGGCGCGGGTGCGCGTACTGGACGTTGCGCTGGCCTGGGAAGATGTCGCGGCGCTGGAGCGTTTGCTGTTCGGGCCGGCCCTGGCCGGCTGAGCGGTGGACAGCCTGCCGCGTGCGATGCGATATCCGCCCGATGGCACTCCCACCCGCGTTGTTCACTATCGGCTATGAGGGCAGCACGCTGCCGAGCGTGTTGGACTTGCTGCGCGAAGCTGGGGTGACGCTGCTCATCGACGTGCGCGCTGTCGCCGCCTCCCGCAAGCCCGGATTTTCCAAGCGGCTGTTGGCGGCGGGGCTGGCGGAGGCGGGAATCGACTATGAGCATCTGCAACCGCTGGGCACGCCGAAGGACGGGCGGCTCGCGGTGCGGGCGGGGCATCCGGAGACGATGCGGCGCATCTATCGCACCCACATGACGGGCGATGCGCCGCGTGCGGCGCTGGGGCGGGCGACGTCGTTGGCGGGCGATCGCCCGGCCTGCCTGTTGTGTTTCGAGCACGATCCGGCGCAATGCCACCGGCGGCTGGTCGCCGAGATGATTGTAGCGGAAACTGGCCAGCGGGTGGTGGACCTGGTTCCGGGCGGAGGCTGATCCTTCGGTATTGGACGATGCTTCGCGCGAAGCACCGAGTTCCAAATACGGATTTACCATTACCTACGGATTGCTGCGCTATTCGAGATCGAACGGTGGCGCTCAGCCTGCGTCCGGGCGCTCCGGCATCATTCCGTGCTCCAGCGCGAACCGCACAAGCTCGGACTGGCGCCGCAGCCCCAGCGTCGCCATGCCGCGGTATTTGTGGAACGCAACGGTGCGGGGTGCGATGCCAAGCTGACGGGCGATCTCCTTCATCGCGCTCCCGCCCGCTGCGAGCCGCAGCACCTCGCGCTCTCGCGGGGAGAGCCGTCGCATGGGATCGGCGCGGGCCCCGGGGAGGTTGGCGGGGTCGCCGCCGGCGATCGCCTCGCTCAGATAGGTGCCGCCGCCAAGGACCGTGTGCAGCGTTTTGATCAACTCCGCGCCGGTGCAGTTCTTCAGCAGAAAGCCGGAGGCGCCGAGCGCGAAAGCCTCGGCGGCGGCGGTCGGATCTTGTGCCGCGGTCAGATAGACCAGGCGACAATCCGGCAGTAGGCGGCGCAGCGTCGGCCCCGCCTCCAGCCCGCTCAGGCCCGGCATGTTGACGTCGATCAGCGCGATGTCCGGGTGAAGCTCGCAGGCGGCGGCGACCAGTTCCGCTCCGTCGGAAACGCAACGGAGAACCGTAAACTCCGGCGCGAGAAGCACCGCAAGCGTTTCCGCCAGAAGCTTGTGGTCGTCGGCGAGAACCACGGTCGGCAGCCTGATCGCGGCCGGGCGGGGAGCGGACGCGAGGTCGGCTGGGTGACCCCTGGAGGGGTCGTGCGTTCGGTGATCAGGCGCGAGTGCCGTCATGGCGGTCAACTGGGTCGGTGCCGGTACATTTGTTAGCCCCGGGGAAACCGGAGAGCGTGGCCGCGGCACGCGGCAAGGATCGTACAAAAATGCGTGTATCAGCCACGCCGTCGTCCCCGCACGCAGCTTTATAGCGCTATCGCGCGGTCCGCGGCAAGTATTTTGGTCCGCCTTCCGGAGTGCGGGGTTGTGGATCGGCGCATCCCTCACTGCATGGTTGTCGAAGCGTTCTTTGCATATCCTAAATGCCAGACGGGGGGAGGAGCGGCGCAGCGCGGGCGCATCCGGATGCCGCGGCGAGGGTGCGCCCGTGACGCCGGAACAAGTAACATTGTCGAGGTTTCATAAAATTTACATTCCGTTACACACGTACGAAAATGCCAAGATATCCACCCGTTGCGCTCGAGGTGCAATCTGCTAGAACTGGTCCCGGTCCACACGGTGATGTGATCGCGTGGCACCGCGGCCGACCGATGCGCGCCATCGGTCGCGGCAGCCCGTGCCACCCGGCTGATCGGGGGACACCCAATGCTTGCTCCCGTGCGTTCGCTTCCGCTGCGGGTCTTTCTGTTCGGTACGGTCGTACTCGCCGCGACCCCGGTGGTCCTCCTCTCGGGGCTGGTTGTGTTCGAGCAGGCGGCCGCGCCGCGCCACGAGCAACAAACCATCCTGCGTGAGGGCACCCTCAGTCTGGCCGCGCAGTTGGGCGCGCGGATCCGCGAAACCAGGCGGGCATTGGCCGCGCTCGCGGATCTGGACGGAGTCCAGCGCGGCGGCGGGGACCGTTTCGGCGACGCCGCAAGGCTGCTGCTGGCCGGACACCGCGACTGGAATTCGATCATCTTACGCTCACCCACCGGCGATCTCATCACGCGGATCGGACGGGATCGCGCCGCGCCGCCGCCCGCCGGCGCCACCGGAGGGGTGGCCCGCGTCACCGCGCCGGGCCATCCCGGGCCGCCCGCGTCGCTTGAGGTGGGGATGCAGATCCGCCGCCAGGGCGCCTCGGTCGGCCGGCTCTCGATCGAGCTCAACCTCGCCCGCCTTGGTCTGCCGGTCAGGCGGCCGGGAGCGCGAGGGCGTTGGACCGCGGCGCTGGTCGGCACGGATGGGACCGTGCTGGTGGCCGGCGCACCCGAACTCGTCGGCCACAAACTAGCGCTGGCTGCGCCCTCCAGGGCGTCCTTGGGGACGCTGACGGGGAAAGCAATGCTGGCGCCGCCGGTCCGCGACTGGGGGGCGGCGGATGTCGTTTTCGGCCAGGTGGACAACGCGCCCCTGACCGTCGCCTTCATGGCTCCGCATCTTCCTGTCGTGGGTGGGCCCAGCGCGGGTCTGCCATCGCTGCTGGTGCTTTTTCTCGGCGGGATCGTATTGCCATTCGGGATCGTCGCGCTCGGTGCCCGCTCTCTGGATGCCCGCATGCGCCGCCTCGTGCGCGACGCCCGCCGGGTTTCCGCCATTGCGCCCATGCCGGAGCTATCGCCGAGCGGGGTCCGGGAGATCGACGCGATCCGAGAGGTGCTGCGCGTGGCGCACCGGGCAGTGCTGGAACGATCGGCGAGTGAGGCGCGGTTGCACGCGGCGGAAGTCGCTCTGATCCGCTCGCAGCGAGCCGAATCCATCCATCTGTTGATGTCCGGCATCGCGCATGATTTCGGCAATCTCGCGTTCGCCATTGCGGCCCAGC
>JAKAZN010000322.1 GCA_021815835.1 Pseudomonadota bacterium | reverse complement strand
TCTGGCTGCCGGCCGGGCGGGGGGAGCTGCCCCAGGTCTCGGTGACGGTGGCGATGGCGACCTGCTCGCCGGCCTGGCGCCAGGCGGCGGCCTGGGTGAGCACGTCTTCGACATCGGTGGTCATGGGGGGGAATCCTTGTCCGCGGCGCCGTCGGGATCGGCGGTTGCGGACAATATGGGGCGATCCGGCGGCGGGTGCGAGGGGCGGGACGGACCTACCCCCGCGCCGCCTTCACCATATCCGCCCCCTTCTCGGCGATCATGATGACCGCGGCGTTGGTATTGCCCGATACCAGGGTCGGCATGATCGAGGCGTCGATCACCCGCAGCCCCGCGATCCCGCGCACCCGCAGCTGGTCGTCGACCACGGCCATCGGATCGTTGCCCATCTTGCAGGTACCCACCACGTGATAGGTCGTCTGGCCGTTGTTGCGGGCGAATTCCAGCCATTCCGCGTCGGTCCGCACCTGCGGCCCAGGGTTCATCTCGAAATCGCGGTAGCGGTCCATCGCCGCGTTCTCGACGATGCGGCGCGCGATCTTCATCCCGGCGACCACGGTCTGCCGGTCCAGCTCCTCGCCGAGGAAATTCGGCCGGATCGCGGGCGCGTCCCTGGGATCGGGCGTGCGGGCGTGGATCGAGCCCTGCGACTCCGGGCGGCACTGGTAGGTGGTCATGGTCATCCCGGGCTGGCTGTCCAGAATGCGGGTCGCGGCGGTCGCGTAGCTGGCATGGGCGAAATGGTATTGCACGTCAGGTTCGGCGAGCTCCGGGCGCGTCTTCACGAATCCGTACACGATCCCCGCGGTGAAGGTCAGGATGCCGCGATGGAGCAGGAAGTATTTCGCGATCTCCTTGACGAAATTGAGGCCCCGCGTCTGCTCGTTCAACGTGATCGGCAGCTTCACCCGCCAGTTCATCCGGGGGGCAAAATGGTCGCGGTAGTTCTCCCCCACCCCCGCCAGCGCGTGGGCGACCGGAATGCCGAGGCCGGCCAGCAATTCCGGCTTGCCGATGCCGGACAGTTCCAGCAGGTGCGGCGATTTCACCGCCCCGGCCGCCACCAGCACCTCGGCCCCGGCCCGCGATTCATGCGCCACGCCGCCCTTCGTGTAGCGCACGCCGACGGCACGGCCGCCGTCCAGCAGGATGGCGGTGGTCAGGGCGTCGGTCTCGACGCGCAGATTGGGCCGCGACCGCGCGGGGTCGAGGAAGGCGCGCGCGGTGGACCAGCGGCGGCCGTCCTTCTGGGTCACCTGGTAGTAGTTGAAGCCTTCCTGGTGGCCGTTGTTGTAGTCGGGATTGGTGGGCCAGCCCTCGGCCGCCCCGGCGGCGATCAGGGCATCGCAGATCTCGTGATGCTCGCGCATCGGCGCGACATTCAGCGGCCCGCCCTGGCCGCGCGTCTCGTCCCCGCCGGCCTCGTAATGCTCGGACCGGCGGAAATAGGGCAGCACCGATTCATAGGACCAGCCCCGGTTCCCGAATTGCGACCAGGTGTCGTAATCGAGCGGATTGCCCCGCACATAGAGCATTCCGTTGATCGAGGACGACCCGCCGAGCGTGCGCCCGCGCGGGATCGGGATCTTCCGCCCGCGCACATTGTCTTCCGGCTCGGTCTCGAAACACCAGTTGTAGCGCGTGTCGTTGAGCAGCTTGTTGAAGCCGACCGGGATCGGGATCCAGAAATTATTGTCGGGCGGGCCGGCTTCCAGCAGCAGCACCCGGACCGACGGGTCCTCGGTCAGCCGGTTGGCCAGCACGCAGCCGGCCGAGCCCGCGCCCACGACGATGTAGTCCCACTCCGACATCCGGCTTTCCCCCCGACAGGACACCGATCAGGGCGGAAAACGCCGGCGGGCGCAAGCCCGGACGCCGATTGCCAGCCCTTCCGGCGGCGCTCAGACTTGGCCCGGTCACACCGAAGAGGAAACGTCCCCATGTGCCGCTTCCTGGCCTATCACGGCACGCCGATCTACCTCGAGGACCTCGTCGCCTCGCCCAGCCATTCGCTGATCCAGCAATCGATCCACGCGGTCGAGAGCCGCAGCGAAACCAACGGCGACGGGTTCGGCATCGGCTGGTACGGGGAACGTCCGCGCCCCGGCCTCTATCGTGAAATCCATCCCGCCTGGTCCGACGAGAACCTGATCTCCATCTGCGGCCAGGTGCGATCCCACCTGTTCTTCGCCCATGTCCGCGCGGCGACCGGCACCGCGACCATGCGCGCCAATTGCCACCCGTTCAGCGCCGGCAAGCTGCTGTTCATGCATAACGGCCAGGTCGGCGGCTGGCGCGCGATCCGCCGCCAGATCGAGGCGCTGATCCCCGACGCCCTCTATGGCAGCCGGATCGGCACGACCGATACCGAGGCGCTGTTCCTCGCCGCCCAGGCGCGTGGACTGGAAGACGATCCGCCGCGCGCGATCGCGGAAACCCTGGGTCTGGTGCAAGCGGAGATGGAGCGGGCCAATATCGGCGCCGCGCTGCGCTTCACCGCCGCCCTGACGGATGGGGAGACGATCTGGGCATTCCGCTGGGCCAGCGACAACGCCCCGGCCACGCTCTATTACAACCAGAGCGACGACCGGCTGATCGTGGTCTCGGAACCGATCGACGAGCGGCGCGACGAATGGCGCGCGGTGCCGCCCGGATCGGTGCTGACCGCGGCGCATGGGCGCGGCGCGGTGCTGGCGGCCCTGGCGCCCGCGCGCCCTTGAACCGGCGGTCCCACGGGCCGAGTATCCACCCGAATGGAGGACCCGCAATGCCCAATGACGCACCCTCGGCCGTGAGCGCGACCGAAGCCGACCATCTGCCGCTGTCCGGTATTACCGTGCTGGACCTCACCCTGGCCCGCGCCGGCCCCACCGCCGTGCGCCATCTGGCCGATTGGGGCGCCGACGTCATCCGCATCGAACCCCCGCCCACGCCGGGCGCGGAAGATATCGCCGGCAACCGCCACGGCTTCGATTTCCAGAACCTGCATCGCAACAAGCGCGCGATCCAGCTCAATCTGAAGGAGAAGGCCGGCCACGAGGCGTTCATGCGCCTGGTGAAAACCGCCGACGTGGTGATCGAGAACATGCGCGCCCAGGTGAAGCACCGCCTGCACGTCGCCTATGACGATGTGCGCGCGGTCAATCCGCGCATCGTCTACGGCAGCATCAGCGGCTTCGGCCAGGACGGACCCTACGGCCATCGCGCCGGCGTCGATCAGATCGCCCAGGGGATGGGCGGGCTGATGTCCATCACCGGCCTGCCCGGTCAGGGGCCGGTCCGCGTCGGCATCCCGATCGACGACCTGACGGCGGGGAACCTGCTCGCCATGGGCATCATGATGGCGCTGTTCGATCGCACCCGCACCGGGGTCGGGCGCTGGGTGCAGACGTCCCTTCTGGAAGCGCAGATCTTCATGCTGGATTTCCAGGCCTCGCGCTGGCTGATGGCGGGCGAGGTCGCCAAGCAGGCCGGCAACGACCATCCCACGGGCATCCCGACCGGCGTCTTTCCAACCTCCGACGGCAACATCAACATCGCCGCGTCCTCGGCGCGCCTGTGGGAGCGCTTCTGCGAGGCGATCGGCAAGCCGGAGTGGAAAGCGAAGGAGGAATGGAAATCGCAGAAGGGCCGCAGCGCCGATCGCAAGACCATCAACGCCGCGATCGGCGAGGTCACGCGCACGAAGCCGGCCGCGCACTGGATCGAGCTGTTCGAATCGAACGGCATCCCCTGCGGGCCGATCTATTCCATCGACCAGGTCTTCGCCGATCCGCAGGTGAAGCATCTCGGCATGGCGCGGACGATGCACAGCCCTGTGGTGGGGGAGAAGCAGGTGG
>JAKAZN010000321.1 GCA_021815835.1 Pseudomonadota bacterium | reverse complement strand
GGCGGGCCCTGCGGCGAATGGGGGTAGGTCGGCGCGCCGGAGGCAGCCGGTGAGGGGTGGATTTTGGCCTTGCCACTTTGTTCACTCTGAGCGAACACTCCCGTGCTGACCCTCTCCCTGACCCGGGCAGCCCTCAAGGACCTTCGCGCGCTGCCGGCCGCCGTGATCCGCCGGCTCGCGGCCGGGGAAGCGCCGTTGCGCGTCTGGCGCGCGCATCGCGGGTTGAGCCTGCGCGCGCTCGCCGTCACGGCCGGCATCAGCGCGGCCATGCTGAGCGAGATGGAAACCGGCAAGAAGGAAGGCAGCGTGCGTACCCTGCTTGCCCTCGCCCGGGCGCTGGGCGTCGATATGGACGATCTGGTGCCCTGGCGGGACTGACGATGCAGACCGCCAGCCCGGTCACCCCGAGGTGGCAGGCTGCTTGCGTTTCCCCTTCGCGGATTTGGCCACCGCGCAGCCGCGCAGGAACCCCGTCCGCGCCCGCGCACCCTCCAGCAGATAGGCGTGATCGGACGCGTTCGTCACGAACCGCGCCCCCATGCCGATATAGCGGGTGGCATCCTCCTGGCCGTTGATCCCGCCCATCCCCAGCACCTTGCCGTGCTTGCGACAGGCGCGCGCCACGTCCTCATAGGCGGCAATCAGTTTCGGATGATCCATCCGTCCGGGCACGCCGAGATCGGTGGTCAGGTCGAAGCTGCCGATCAGCAGCACGTCGATCCCAGCCACCGCGGCGATGTCGGCGGCGTTCTTCACCGCCTCGGCGGTTTCGATCATCACCACCGTCAGGACTTCGTCGTTGATGGCGGCCTGGGCCTCGCCAACATCGGCCGGGGCTTGATACAGATAGGCCGGCGGCGGGCCGCCCCAGCTCCGCGTGCCGGCGGGCGGGTAGTGGAACGCCTCGGCGATCTGGCGCGCCTGTTTCGCGGTATCGACGTGCGGCACCACGATGCCGAGCGCGCCGTTGTCCAGCAACCGCGTCGCCTCATCCAGCGCGCCGGCGCAGACACGTACCATCGGCGTGATGCCGGTGGGCAGCGCGGCCAGGCAAAGCTGCGTGGCTTCCTGGATGCTGAACGCGCCGTGCTCGGTATCGATGAACAGGAAATCGTGGTCGGAGGCGGCGGCCAGCAGCGGCACCGCCACGGTGCGCAGGTGATGGACCAGGAAGCCGAGCACCAGCCCCCCGTCCGCGAGTTTCTGCTTCGTGGTGTTGCGGACCAGCGCCATGGCGTGGGTTCCTCTCCCTTGGAGTTCGTTTCTCTGACAGGCCGGGTTCAGTGCGGCCCGTAGGCCACGGCGGACAGGCTGTTATAGGGGGAACCGTGCACCAGCTTCGTGCTGACCACCAGATAGACCAGCACCTGCTTCTGCCGATCGACGATCCGCCACACGCGCAGCGCCTTGAACAGGGGCGACGCCGAGGCCGTGAACACGAGCTGTTTCGCCGCCAGATCGGGCGGCACCGTCACCGGCGCGACGGCGCGGCAGGCGATGGAGAAGCGGGAGGGGTCGGTCGCCAGTCCGACGAAGCCCTTGATCCCCCCGGTCTCTGCACGCGAAACAAAGCAGGAGACGCCCTTGACGGCAGGGTCGTCGTAGCGTTCGACGACGATCTTATCGTCGGGGCCGAGCCAGCGGAAATTGGTGTTGACGGAGCCGACGACGGTGGCCGCGCCGGCGGCGAACGCGGGGGCGGCCAGACACGCGGCCAGGATGGCGAGGCGGGGGAGGCGCATCGGGATTCCTTCCTTCGCGAAACTGGAGCGCATGAAGACGAGCGAGGGTCGGCGGCGTCGCCTAGCCGTTGGTCGGCATCCGCGTCCGGAAGAACCCCGCCACCTGGCCGAGCACCGCGGCGCTCGCCCGTTCGGCCTGTTCCACCAGCAGCAATTCGATGGCCCCGCCCGCCTTGCGGTAATTGGCGACGAAGCGTTCGGGTTCCGTGCCGGCAAAGTCGCCGTCGGGATCGTGGTAGTCGTGCACCGGGTCGGGCCGGCCCTGCAACCACAGCGCCGGCGGGAGGCGGAGGTTTTCGCCACGCTCCAGCGCCAGCATCGGGTTGCCATCCGCCATCGCCGCCTCGGTCTTCCAATAGAGGTCGTGCCGGTCGGGGATGTTGCCGACCCAGGGCGGCGGCGTGGCGCTGTCGCGGGCGCGCAAGGCATGGCGATAGCGCGACAGCGGATTGATCACCGGCCACAGCATGGCCACGGCGGCCAGGCTCGCATCGACCGCGGGCATCGCCGAGGGGAGCGGGATCGCGCCGTAGCGCGGGTCCTCGGGTCGCATCGCGGCCAGCATGGCCAGATGCCCGCCGCTCGACTGGCCGGCCGCGCCCACGCAATCGGGGCGCGTATTCAGCTCCCGCGCATGGGCCTTCACCCAGCGGATGGCGTAATTGATATCGACGAGTGAGCTCGGGTACCCATCACCCGCGTGGCGGAAATCGACCGCCGCGACGGCGATGCCGCCGCGCGCCAGGGCTTCCGCGTAGGTCTGGCACTCGTTCAGATCCCCGTTGCACCAGGCGCCGCCGTGCAGTTCCAACACCGCGGGGAACGGGCCGGCGCCGCGCGGGACGAACAGGCGCGCCATCAGGCCGCGCGCGCCGTGGCGCAGGTATTCCACGTCGCGCGTGGTGAACTCGTGGGTCGCGTCCGTCATGGTGGATCCTCCCGATTTTTGTTTATTCGCTCCCCGGCAAGGTCTCGAACCGCACCGCGATCGCGGCCGAGGCGATCACCGCGATATCGCCGGAGGTTTCGTCCGGCACGTCCAGCCCGCCCTTCACCACCGTCACCTGTGCCTTGCCGTGCGGCAGGGATGCTCGGACCGCTTCGGCGTCCACGCGTTCCGGGCGTTGCACACCGATCGTGACCTCCACCAGCATCGCGCGCGAATCGAGGCCGAGCGAGCGGATCAGGCTGAGCGAACTGTGATGCAGCGCGTCCTGCACCGCGCGCAACGCCGCCTTCGTGTAGTCCCCGCCATGCAGATCGTTGCCGCTGCCGAGCTCAAGAATGACACGCCTGGTGCTCATGCGCCGGCCTCCGCGATGTCGAGATAGACGGCCGCCGCGGCGTGGGCGATCAGGGTGGTGGTGGTCCTTGCATCGTTCCAGACCTCCAGCCCGCCTTGCACGACCGTGACCGTCCCGGTGCCATGCGGCAGGATCGCGAGAACCGCATCCTTGTCCACCTGGTCGGGGCGCGGCACGCCGATGGTCACATGGACCTGCATGGAATCCACATGCAGGCCGAGCGCGTCGGCCACGCTGAGCGAATTATGCCACAGCGCGTCGCGCAGCGCGCGGACCGCCGCCTTGGTGTCGTCGGCGCCGCGGATGTCGGTGCCCATGCCGATCTGCAGCACCATGCGTTTGAGGGCCATGTCCTGGATCGCCTTGCCGGAGCGCGTGCCCCACCGGGGTCCGCCGATCCCACAGCCTATGCGCCCCCGCGCCCCCTGTCATGTCCCGCGTTATCGCCCTGGGGTCAGAAATGGATCGCGCGCTTGTAGGCGTCCAGCACCGCCTCATGCATCGTTTCGCTGATCGTGGGGTGCGGAAATACGGTGTGCATCAGATCCGCCTCGGTCGCTTCCAACGTACGCGCGACGGTGTAGCCCTGGATCATTTCGGTGACCTCCGCGCCCACCATATGCGCGCCGAGCAGCTCGCCGGTCTTGGCATCGAACACGGTCTTCACCATCCCGTCCGGCTCGCCCATGGCGATCGCCTTGCCGTTGCCGATGAAGGGGAAGCGGCCGACGCGGACCTCGTAGCCGGCTTCCTTGGCCCGCGCCTCGGTCAGGCCGACCGAGGCGATCTGCGGAC
>JAKAZN010000320.1 GCA_021815835.1 Pseudomonadota bacterium | reverse complement strand
CAGGGCTGAGCCGCTCTTGACCCGGGGTTCCCCGCCCGGCCAGCCTGTCGGCGCTGCCGGAGGAACCCAGGAATGCTCTCGCCCGATGCCATCGCCGCCTATCATCGCACCGGCTATCATTTCCCGCTCGACATTCTGAGCCCGGCTGAGGCCGCCGCCGCTCGCGACCGGCTGGAAGCGGCCGAGGCCGCCCAGGGCGGCCCCCTGAAAGCGGCGATGCGCCACAAGCCGCATCTGCTGTTCCCCTGGCTCAACGCGCTGATCCGCCATCCGCGCATCCTCGATGCCGTCGCCGACGTGCTGGGGCCGGACCTGTTCTGCTGGTCCACCACCTTCTTCATCAAGGAAGCGGGCGACCGTGGCTTCGTCTCCTGGCACCAGGACGCGACCTATTGGGGCCTCAGCGCGCCCGACGTGACCACGCTTTGGCTGGCGCTTACCCCGGCCACCCGGGTGAACGGGTGCATGAAATTCGTCGCCGGGACCCACCGGGCGCAGGTGGGGCACCACGACACGTTCCACCCCGACAATCTGCTGACCCGAGGGCAGGAACTCGCGGTCACCGTCGATGAGCGGGACGCGGTGCTGGTGGAACTCGCCCCGGGACAGGCCTCGCTGCATCATGTGCTGTTGTTCCACGGCTCCGAACCCAACCGCTCCGAGGACCGGCGGGTCGGGCTCGCGATCCGCTATATCCCGACCGCGCTGCGCCAGGTGGCGGGCGCCCGCGACAGCGCGACCCTCGTGTGCGGAGAGGACCGGTTCGGGCATTTCGAGCACGAACCGGCCCCGCGCGCCGATCTGGACCCAGACGCGCTGGCGCTACACGCCGCCATCACTGCGCGCCAGCAGGCGGTGCTGTACCGAGGCACCGACAAGCCCGGATTCCGCGATTAACGCTGCCCGCGAAAGTGCATATTCCTGCCATTCCTGATACATCGCGCTCCCGATGCGCACCCACATCGACATCGACTACGCGCTGATGGATGCCGCCATGGATGCCGCGCATCCGCCCACCAAGAAAGCCACGGTAGAGGAGACCCTGCGCCGCCTGGTTCGCCAGTCCCGCCAGCGGCAGGCGCTGGCCGACCTGCGCGGCCAGGGGTGGGAGGGCGATCTGTCCGCCCAGCGCGCGAGGCGGGTTGCCCCGCCAGAGTGATCGTCTGCGTCGACTGCGAGGTCTGGATTGCCCTGCTGCGCGGCCAGGACACGCCGGAGGCGGCGCGGCTGCGCGCGATCGAGCCGCCGGACAAGATCGTGCTGGGCGATCTGATCCTGCTGGAAGTGCCGCAGGGCGCGCGCGACGAAGCGCACGCCGCGCGGATCGAGGGCAATCTGCGCGCCTTCCCGGTCGCGCCGGTGCTGACGGAGGCAAGGGCGATCCGCGCCGCCACCCATTATCGCCAACTCCGGGCGCGGGGGATCACCATCCGCCGCACCATTGACCTGGCGATCGGCACGTTCTGCCTCGATCGCGGCTACGCGCTGCTGCACGCCCACCGCGATTTCGTGCCGATGGCGGCGCATCTGGGCCTGACCACGGCATAGCCGGCGCAAGCGGCGGATGGCGCGCCGCCGGCCCGGGGCGCGACGATCGCGCCCGCATCCACCGGAGCCCGTCAAGTCCCGCGTTCGCTGCCTGCCGATCGATCCTGCCGTCGCCCGGCGCTTCCGCGCCACCGGCCATGACGAATCCGGAAACAAGCTGCGCCGCATGATCGCCGATCACGCCAGCCCCTGCCGGGTCTGCCTGCGCGACGCCGCCATCGGCGAGCCGGTGCTGCTCGGCTCTTATCACCTGCCCCGGCCGCGCGGGACCTACTGGACCCCGAGCCCGATCTTCGTCCATGCCGATGCCTGCGCCCCGTTCGACGCCGCCGACGAGATCGCGCCGATCCCGCGCCCGCGGATGATCTCGGCCCGCGCCTATGACGCGACGGATCAGTGCCTGTACGGCCTCGGCTTCGCCGGCGAGGGCACGGAGATCGACACGCGCCTGGCGCGCGCGCTGGACGACCCGCGCACGACGTCCGTCAACGTCCACACCGCCAAGCCCGGGTGCCTGCTGTGCTGGGTGGAGCGCCTGTAGCCCTCGCGCGCCGCCCTCGTTCCCTGAAACTGGGAGGCCGCTACGCCGCCGCCTGGTGCGGCACGCCCTTCTCGGAAAGCAGCGTCTCCAGCTCGCCCGACTGGAACATCTCGGTGATGATGTCGCAGCCGCCGACGAACTCGCCCTTCACATAAAGCTGCGGGATGGTCGGCCAGTTGGAGAACTGCTTGATCCCCTCCCGCAGCTCGGGATCTTCCAGCACGTTGGCAGTACGGAACGGCACATTCAGGTGCGACAGGATCTGCACCACCCGCGCCGAGAACCCGCATTGCGGGAACATCGCCGTGCCCTTCATGTAGAGCATCACCGGGTTCTCGGTGATCTCCGTCTTGATGCGCTCGAAAGCCGGGGTATCGGACATGCTGCGTCCATCCTTCCTGGTGAAGCTCAATCCGGCGCCGAGGTCTGCAACGCCAGCGCGTGCAACGCCCCGCCCATCCGGCCGCTGAGGGCGGCATAAACCAGCTGATGCTGGCGCACCCGGCTCAGGCCTCGGAACGCCGCCGAGACCACGGTGGCGGCATAATGGTCGCCGTCCCCCGCCAGATCCTCCACCTTCACGGTGGCGTCGGGCAGCGCGGCGCGGATCAGCGCTTCGATCTCACCCGCCGCCATCGCCATCTGCCCGACCCCTTAGTTGCCCATGAACGCGGGAAAGAACGCCTCGTGCGCCGCCCGCAACCGAGCTATCGATATGGTTCCGCCATCGGGCACTGTCAAATCCGCCCCGCCGGAATGTCCGATCCGGATCGCCGGCAGTCCCGCCGCCTCGGCGGCGCGGACCACCGCGGCGCCGTCCGGCACCGCCAGCACGTAGCGGCCCTGGTCCTCGCCGAACCAATAGGCGTGACCGGGGATCTCGCGTGGGCCGGTGGACAGGCGGACGCCGACATTGCCGGCCATCGCCATCTCCGCCACCGCCACCAGCAGCCCGCCGTCGGAAACGTCGTGGCAGCCGCGCACGGTGCCGTTCAGAATGAGCCCGCGCACGAAATCCCCGGCGGCGCGCTCGGCCGCCAGATCGACCGGCGGCGGCGCCCCCTCCTCCCGCCCGGCGATCTCGCGCAGCCACAGCGACTGGCCGAGCCAGCCGCGAGTCTGCCCGATCAGCACCAGATCGAGCCAGGGGCCGAGCGCGATGCCCACCGCGGCGGCGGCGTCATCGATCACGCCCACCGCGCCGATCGCCGGGGTGGGCAGGATCGGCCGCCCCTCGGTCTCGTTGTAGAGGCTGACATTGCCCGACACGACCGGGAAATTCAGCGCCTCGCAGGCGGCGGCCATGCCGCGGATGGCGGCGGCGAAGGCGCCCATGACCTCGGGCTTCTCGGGATTGCCGAAATTGAGGTTGTCGGTGACGGCCAGTGGCCGGGCGCCGGTCGCGGTCAAGTTACGCCAAGCCTCCGCCACCGCCTGCCGGCCGCCGGTTTCCGGATCGGCGGCACAATAGCGCGGGGTGCAGTCGGTGGTCAGCGCCATCGCCATCGTCTGGCCCTCGATGCGCACCACCGCGGCATCCGCCGCCCCGGGCCGCTTCACCGTCTGCCCGCCGATGGTCGAATCGTACTGTTCCCACACCCAGGCGCGGGAGGCGAGGTCGGGCGTGCCCAGCAGCCGTTCCAGCGCCTCGGCCAAGCCCCAGCGGTTTTCCACCCGCCCGGGCGGCAGCTCCGCCGGCTTCGCGGGTTCCGCGATGGGCCGCTGATACACCGGCGCCTGATCGGCCAGCGGG
>JAKAZN010000319.1 GCA_021815835.1 Pseudomonadota bacterium | reverse complement strand
ATCTCGGAGCGTTACGACGGGCCGCGCTACCAGGGCTACTACCGCGACCCGAACGTGTATTACAGCGCCCCTCCGGTCGTGATGTATCAGCCCCCCGGCGCGTCGCTGAACTTCAACTTCCCGCTGTTCCGCTGAGAGCTTGTGAACGAATGTCCGCGCTGTGCCGCGAGGTTCGTCAATCGCGGCAGGGCGACGGACATTCCCTCGCGGGCTCGATCGCTTCCCGCACGCCACCGCGCCGCCGACGTGGCGCCAGGAGATCATTCCGATGCGTAGTAACATCCTCGTCACGGCCGTCGCGCTGGCCGGCATGACCGGTTTTGCGGCGCTGGCCCAGGCTCCGGTCTCGGCCCCGCCGGCATCCCCGCTCCCGGCCTCCGGCGCGCGGCCGGGCCATACGCCCGGCGTTGGGGTCTCGCTCCCGCGTTCCAACAAGGCAAGCAATATCCGCCCGCGCGATACGCGCGCCGTCGCGCCCACCCTCCCGGCGCCGGCGATCGGCGCCGATGCGACGGTGCGGACTTATCTGCGCGCGGCCCGTACCGCGCTGGTCGCCGGCCGGACCGGGGAGGCGCAGCAGGCGCTGGAGATGGCGGAGACCCGCGCGCTCGACCGCTCGGTGCCGCAGGGCGGCACCGGCGTGCCGAGCGGGAGCGGTCTCGTTGCCCGCATCGGCGCGGCGCGGCAGGCGCTCGGGGCCGGCGATCGCAGCCAGGCGCTGCACCGGATCGACACCGCGATCGCCACCAAATCGGCCGGATAGGTTTGGGCGGCCGCGTCACTGGGGCGCGGCCGTGCCGTTCGCGGGATGTCCGGGGGTATTCGGGCGTGGCGATCGCGTGTCCGCCGGGTGGGATTTCGGATCGTCAATCGCGCGCCCGGTATCCCGGAGCGCGGCAAAAGCAATCTTTCGTTTACCGAAAATCGCCCCGGATCTGGAAGAATCCCGGTTTAATCACATGCATATTCTTCCGCAGGCGCAAGATTGCCGCACGTGAAGCACTCGTTCCGCTCACGCCGCCGCCCGAACCTCCGGCCGCAACAGCGCCACCAGCGCCGCCACCAGCCGCTCCATCATCGCATCCGTATGCAACGGAGTCGGCGTGAACCGCAGCCGTTCCTCCCCCCGCGGCACGGTGGGATAGTTGATCGGCGTCGCGTACATCCCGAACTCATCGAGCAACCGCCGGCTGATCTCCTTGCACCGCGCCGCCTCCCCCACATGCAGCGGCACGATATGGCTCACCGAGGCGATCCGCGGCAGCCCCGCCGCGTCGAACCGCGCTTTCAGCGCCTCCGCCCGCTCGAACAATTTCGCCCGCCGCGCCGCGTCGCCCCGCACATGCCGCACGCTCGCCAGAGCCGCCGCGGCCACCATCGGCGGCAGCGAGGTCGTGAAGATGAACCCCGGCGCGCAGGAGCGGATGTAATCGATCACCGTTTCGTCCCCGGCGATATACCCGCCATGGCAACCGAAACCCTTCGCCAAGGTGCCCTCGATCAGATCGACCCGCCCCGCCACCCCGTCGCGTTCCGCCACGCCGCCGCCCTGTGGCCCGTACATCCCCACCGCGTGCACTTCATCCAGGTATGTCATCGCCCCATACCGTTCCGCCAGATCGCAGATTGCCCCGATCGGGGAGATATCCGCGTCCATCGAATAAACCGACTCGAACACGACCAGCTTCGGCGCCGCCGCCGGTGCCGCGGCCAGCAGCTGCTCCAGATGCGCCAGATCGTTGTGGCGGAAGATCCGGCACTCCGCCTTCGATCCCTTGATCCCGGCGATCATGGATGCGTGGTTCTTCGCATCCGAAAACGCGATGAACCCCGGCAGGGAATTCAGGATCGTGGACAGCCCCGCCTGGTTCGACACGAAGCCCGAGGTGAACAGCAGCGCGCGATCCTTGCCGTGCAGATCCGCGAGCTCCGCCTCCAGCGCGTCATGCGCGGGGCTGGTGCCACCGATATTGCGCGTGCCCCCGGCACCGGCGCCCATTGCGCGGGCCGCATCGCAGGCGGCCTCGATCACCACCGGATGGCCGCCCATCGCCAGGTAGTCGTTGGACGACCAGACCAGGATCTCGGTCCCGTCCGGGCGGCGATACAGCGGAAACCGCTCCGCCTGCTTGCCGAGCGGGGTGAATTCCCGATACCGCCCCTGGGCACGGATATCGGCAAGCGCGCGGCGGCAGAGATCGTGGAAAGGATGCATGGGCCGGTCCCGGACATGATGCCGCGCTGCGGTGCGACGCGGCTGACCCCCGTTTACCGCCCCCCCGCCGCAGGGAGCAATCCGCAGAAACCCGTATGGACGGGATTTCAGCCCCGCCACGACTACCCCCGGGCCGCCAGCGCCACCCCGGCCAGGGTCATCCCGAGCGCCCCAAGCTGGCGCAGCCCCAGCGGCTCGCCCAGCAGCGCCGCCGAGGCGAACACGCCGATCGCCGGCGCGAGCAGCACCCCTGTGGCCGCGGTGTTGGCCGGCAGCAGCCGCAGCGCCCGGAACCAGGTCAGATAGGCCAGCACCATCGGCAGGACCGCGACGTAGCCGATCGCCCCCCAGCCCAGCCCCGTCAGCGCACCCAGACGCAGCGGCTCGAACAGCGCCAGCGCCGCCACCGGTAGGGTGCCGAGTGCGGCCTGCCACGCCACCCCCGCCACCGGCGGCATCGCCAGCGGCGTGCGCTTGGCCACCACGGTGCCGAGCGCGAACACCCACGCCGCGGCCAGACCGCACAGGATGCCGGGGATCTGCGTCCAGGACGCCGCCACCCCCACGCCTCCCACCAGCAGCGCCACGCCGCCGAGGCCCAGCGCCATGGCGGCGATCCGCGCCGGGGTCGGCCGCTCCCCCAGCATCGGCCAGGCGAGGATGCCGGCCCAGATCGGCAGGGTGTAGGTGACGATCACCGCCTCGGAGGCCGGCAGCCAGAACAGGGCGAGGGTGGTGAGGATGGTGAAGGCGCCGAAATTCATCGCCGCGAAGGCGGTCAGGCGGCCCCAATGGCCGCGCGGCGGGACCAGGTTTTCGCCGCGCGCGGCGGCCAGCGCGAAGGCGAAGACCGCGCCCGCGCCGCAGCAGAGCGTGCGCATCTCGAAGGGAGGCAGTTCCGAAAGCAAGAATTTCGAGACGGGCCAGTTGAAGCCCCAGGAGCAGGCGGTGACGGCGAGCATCGCCAGCCCCTCGACCCGCCCGCTTCCGAAACGACCCAGGGCTGGGCCGGCCGGCTGGGCGGCCGAGATCTCAGCGGACATAGACGCGAACTTCGCGGCGAACCACGCCGGGATCGAGGGTGACGCGCAGCAGGATGCGGTTCGCGGCCACGCCCCCGGCGCCGATCGCGCGCATCACTTGCAGGGCCGCGGCCTCGGCGGCGTCGGTCTCGGCCGGATTGGCTTCGGGGGCCACGGCCGTCACGTCGAAGCGCACGGCGGGATCCCGCCGCTCGGCTTCGCGCACGGCGAGGCGCAGGACCGGCGCGTAGGCGTCCGGCGTGGCATCCGCGCCGATCACCAGCAGCGGCCGGCGGGCACCGCGCAAATGCGCCGGTGCAGCCGGCAGGGCGGCTAGCGGGGGCGGGGCCGCGACGAAAGTGGTCTGGTCGATCAGCTTGCAGCCGCCGAGACCGCTCAGCAGGACCAGCGCCACCGCCGCCCGGGCGGAGCCGCGAAAGGACGGGAGGGAGAACAGTGTGGTGGCTCCTGGATCCTGTGCCTCCCGGTCGGGTCTCCGGGATCGTTGGGCCGGCGCGGGCGATGGGCGCGGTGTGCCCGGCACAGGAAGCTTGCAGGAACCGGGGCGGCGGGCAAGATGCGGACTTCGCTTCGCCCCTCGCTCCAG
>JAKAZN010000318.1 GCA_021815835.1 Pseudomonadota bacterium | reverse complement strand
GGTGCCCGATCCCGACAAGATCATCTGCGTCGGCCTCAACTACATGACGCATATCAAGGAAGGCGGGCGGGAGCCGCCGCCGAAGCCGATCATCTTCGCCCGCTTCGCCAATTCCCAGGTCGGCCACGGCGCGCCGCTGGTGCGCCCGAACGCCTCCGAGACGTTCGATTACGAGGGCGAGCTCGCGGTGGTGATCGGCACCCGTTGCCGCCACGTCGCCAAGGCCGATGTCGGCCGGGTGATCGCCGGCTACGCCTGCTACAACGAAGGCTCGGTGCGCGAATTCCAGCGCCATTCCGCGCAGTTCACGCCCGGCAAGAATTTCTATCACTCGGGCGCCTTCGGCCCGTGGATGGTGACCGCCGAAGAGGCCGGCGACATCACCAAATCCCACCTCATCACCCGGCTGAACGGGGAGGAGGTGCAGCACGCGACGGTCGATGACCTCTGCTTCGATATTCCGACCCTGATCGAATACATCACCACATTCACCCAGCTGGAAGCGGGCGACGTGATCGTGACCGGCACCACCGGCGGCGTCGGCGCCTACCGCAAGCCGCCGCTCTGGATGAAGCCCGGGGATACGGTGGAGGTGGAGATCTCGGCGGTGGGCGTGCTGCGCAACCCGGTGGTGGGCGAAGGGTGACGCTGGACGAGGTTCCGTGGGGCAGCGACCTTGCCGCCACGGTGGCCGAGTTCGGCGATGCCGAGGCGGTCCATGACGGAACCCGCGCGATCGGCCTGGCCGCCCTGGCCGGCCGGTCGGCGCGGCTCGCGCTGGAGCTGCGCGCCGCCGGCGTGAGCCCCGGCCAATGCGTGGGGCTGTCGCTGCCCAACGGCATTCCCGCCGTCTGGGCCACCAATGCCCTGCGGCTGGCCGGCGCCGCCGAGGTCGGGCTCAACGCCGGCCTGACCGAGGCGGAGCGGCGCTACTGCCTGGACCTGACCGGCACCCGGCTGGTGGTGACATCGGCCGCGCAGGCCGGCGCGTTCCGCGCCCTGGGCTGCGCGACCATCGTGGTGGAGGAGGTGCCGGAGCAGCCGGCCGACCCCGCCGCGCTGGGGCCGGTACCCGGGGCAGCCTGGGCGAAGATCGGCTTCACGTCCGGCACCACCGGGCGGCCGAAGGCGATCGTCACCACCCATGCCGCGCGCTGGCTGGCCAATGTGCTGCAACGCGCGCACCTGGCACCGATGCCGGGGCCCGGCAGCCGAGTGCTGCTGATGACCCCGTTCATCCACGGCGCCGGCCTCATCACCCACGCCTTCCACGATCGGGGCGCCGGGGTGGTGCTGCTCAACGGCGTCGATCCGGATCGCGCGCTGCCGCTGCTGCGCGAGGGGGCCGTGGATCACCTCTTCGCCCCGCCCACGGTGATGGCGAAGCTGCTCGGCGCGCTGGAGGGCGAGCGCATCCCCGGCCTCGCCTGCATCTTCTGCGGCACCGCGCCGCTGCTGCCGGCGCTCTATGCGAAGGCACGCGCGGTCTTCGGCCCGGTGGTGCGCGTCACCTACGGGAAGTCCGAGATCGTCAACCCGATCACCGTGCTGCCGCCGCGGGCGCTGGACGAGTACTACGCCGCGCCGGAGGGCAAGGGCGTCTGCGTCGGCTGGGCCGGATCGGGGGTGGAGATCCAGATCCGCGACGAGACCGGCACCGTGCTGGGCGCCGACGCGGTGGGCGAGGTGCATCTGCGCGGGCGGCACATGTCCTGCGGCCATATCGACGCCTCCGGGTTCCAGCCGCTGCCCGCCGACGGCTTCCACGCCACCGGCGATCTGGGCCGGATCGATGCGCGCGGGCGGCTGCACCTGGTGGGGCGGCTGGCCGATGTGGTGAAATCCGGCGGCTACAAAATCCACCCCGACGAGATCGAGCGCGAGCTGGCCGGCACCGCGGGGACCGCGGCGGTGGCGATCGTCGCCCTGCCGTCGGATTACTGGGGCGAGGTGATCGTGGCGGTGGCCGAGACCGACGACCCGACCTGGCCCGATCGCGCGCGGGCGGCGCTTGCCGGCCTCGCCCGCTACAAGCACCCGCGGGCGTTCGTGACCCTGCCCGACCTGCCGCGCAACCCGCAGGGCAAGATCATGCGCCGCCTGATCCGCGAGGCGATCCTGGCCCGCCACCGCCTGATCGACGGCCCGCGCCCGGTTCTGGAGCCCATCTGAATGCCCGAGACGATCCTGCTGGACACGCCGCGCCCGCATCTGCTGGTGGTGACGATGAACCGCCCGGAAGTGGGCAACGCCCGCAACACCGCGATGGGGCGCGAACTTCTGGCGCTGTGGTCCGGGCTGATCGAGGACCCGGGCGAGACCCGCTGCGTGGTGCTGACCGGGGCCGGGGACCGCATCTTCTGCGCCGGGGCGGACCTCAAGGAACGCAACGGCATGAGCCGGGCGCAGTGGGAGCACCAGCACGAGATTTTCGAGCGCGGGCGGGACGCCCTGCTGGACGTCCCGGTGCCGGTGATCGCGGCGGTGAACGGGCACGCCTATGCCGGTGGACTCGAATCGGTGCTGGTGTGCGATTTCGCCTATGCCGCGCGCGGCGCCCGCTTCGCGCTGACCGAGGTGACCCGCGGCATCATGCCCGGCGGCGGCGGCACCCAGACCTTGCCGCGGGTGGTGGGGGAGCGGCGGGCGAAGGAGATCATCCTGACCGGCCGCCCGTTCTCGGCCGAGCAGGCGCTGGCCTGGGGGGTGGTCAACCAGGTCTGCGAACCCGGCGCGCTGATGGCCGAGGTGCTGGCGACCGCCGAGGCGATCTGCGAGAACGCCCCGCTTTCGGTGCGTCAGGCGAAGAAATCCATCCGCCATGGGGTGCAGATGGACCTCAAGCGCGGGCTGGCGTTCGAGATCGAGGCTTACAACCGGCTGATCGATACCGAGGACCGGCTGGAGGGCATCGCCGCCTTCAACGAGAAGCGCAAGCCGCGGTTCACCGGGCGGTGATCCGGGACCGGTTTCTTATTGTGATGTCGATACGACGGGCGGGCGGATCGGCATCGGGCGCCACGCCGCGACCTTTCGATCCACCCGCCCGCGGGCACCCGAAGACAGCGCAACCGCGGCACGCCGGAGATCCGCCTCGGCTCCTGGTCGGGCGGGATCGTGCGGTGCCTCCCGCATGACCGCGAGACGCAGCCAGAAATAGGCATGCTCGCGCGCCAGGACGCCGGTACGGCCGAGCAACCGCGCGCCGAGTGTCTGTGCGGCATGTGACTCGCCCATCGTTGCCGCGGCGCGCAGCCAGGCAAGCCCGGATTTCGGGTCGCGCGGCGCTCCGGTGCCGGTGAACAGCGCGTAACCGAGATCGTTCATGGCGTGGGCATTGCCCTTTTCCGCCGCGCGCCGGATCCAGATCATGCCACGTGCCGGATCGGGTGCGGTGCCGAGTCCGATCCGGTCCATCGTTCCCAATCGGAACGCCGCATCCACCTGCCCGGCCTCCGCCGCTTGGCGGTAGAGCGCGCGCGCCCGCGCGAGATCGCGCGGCACGCCACGCCCCGTCTCCGTCAGAACCCCGAGTTCCCATGCCGCGTCGGGAATGGTTCGGCTCGCCTTGGCGAACCAGCGCGCGGCACGCGCGGGATTGGCGGGCACGCCGAGTCCGCGCAGCCGCGCCATGCCAAGACCATAGAATGCCAAGGGCTCCTCGTCGCCCGCCGCCCGATAGAGAAGCTCCAGGCCCGGCTGTCGTTGGCCCGCCCCGGCAACGCCGTTGACCAGATCGAGCCCGAGCCTTGCGGCAGCCGCCATGTCGCCGGAGGCAGCGCGGCGGCGCAGCACCGGCAGTTGGGTACGTTCCGCCAGCAAGCGATTCCCGGGATCGCAATAAACCGGGGCTTCATGCCA